>JAQYVL010000280.1 GCA_030145525.1 Desulfobacterales bacterium | reverse complement strand
GATGAGAAAACAGAAAAAGCGGATTTTCCTGATGAGAAGGAACCTTCCGGCATTCAAATAGGCTTGTTTGAAATCACGGGCAACAGTCGTTTTAACTTCATAGATGACAGTATTGACCCTGGTTTTAAAGAATCTTTTAGAATAAAAACGATGGAGATTAGAACTCTTGACAACAAAAAGCCGGATCAGGAAAGTCCTTTTATTCTGATTGCCGGGATGAAGGAATATGGGAAGCTTGAAGTCAGCGGGACAATTAAACCATTTGCCTCAGAATTTTATTTTAAAGTGAATAAAAAGATTTCCGAATACCCGCTGCCGGATATTTCCGCATATTCCCGCGATGTAATCGGCTACAATATCAAAAGCGGACGGTTGAACGCCGAAACCAGTCTGGAGATCAATGGCAACAACCTTTCAGGTAAAGCCCTTTTTAAAATTTATACCTTTAAGTTAACGCCTCATGGAGCAGACACCACCGGGAAATTAACCAGACAGGTGACGATGCCGTTTAATGTGGCTGTCGACTATCTTTCTGATGAGGACGGAAACTTTGAGTTGGAGGTCCCCATTTCCGGAAATCTTGATGACCCGAGTTTCGGCCTGTCTCATTTTTTTCAGGTTATTTTGACCAATGCGGCAAAATCTGCCGCATACGGCGCAGTTAAAACAGAGATTCTGCCATACGGAGCACTGGTTCATTACGGAGGTGATGCTGCAATATATGAAGGAGAAGAGCTTGTTAAACTCAGACTCGATCCGGTTGTCTATAAAATCGGAAAAGTACTTCCCGAAATCCAATATGATAAATATATCGACCAGCTTTCAGAACTGATGGAGAAAGAAAAAAAGATACGGATCATTTTGTGCGGTTTTGCAATACCCGCGGATATTAATGCCGCAAATAAAGGAACGGCCAATTCCGAAGAAATGAACAGGTTGCTGTTGTCTCTTGCGGAAAAGCGGGTTGATGATTTTAAAAAAATACTGGTTGAAAAGCATAACGTTTCATCAGATAGAATACTGGAATGCCGGCCGGCGATTGACAGGGATTACGGAGCAAAACCTCGGCTGGAAATAGAGCTTTGAAAATTAAACAATAGAAGTGCCATATGGCCTAATGTCATTGTCGGAGCAGGAAAAAATGATGAACAAACAAACCAGGGAGCAAAAAAATGAAAACGAATTATCTGTCTATCGTACTGTTGATTATCGCACTTTTTTCTTTTGTTGGATTTGCAGGAAGCGCTTTGGCCTTCAGAGGGGTTGGCAATTGCGGGAGTGGCGGAGGCCCTGGCTGGAATAAGGGCGGAGGCGGTCCCGGATTTGCCGATGAGTTTAGTGCTGATGAAATCAAAAAACTCAAAGAGGAGCGGAAGTCGTTTTTGAATGAAACCAAGGACCTTCGGAACGGTATCTATGCAAAGGATCTTGAATTAAGGGCAGAAATTGCAAAGAAAAATCCGGATTTGGAAAAAGCTTCCAACCTTCAGAAAGAGCTTTCTGATCTAAATACAAGATTTGATCAAAAAATGCTTCAACACAGAATAAAAATGAAAAAAATCAATCCGGCTGCCGGGCGGGGTTACATGTACGGCGGTGGTTCAGGATTCAGCCGGGGGAATCCGGGAAAAGGACGCTGCCGGAAGTAAAGTCCTGGAACTCCAGCCTTCTCATTCAAGAAAGGGGATGTGTCATCCCCTTTCTATTGATTTTTTAAAACCGGTTTTAGAACCTCCACTCGGGTCCGACCTGGAAAGACATTTTACACGGTTCATCCCCACACGTGTGGGGAACATCTTCGCATCATCCACAACCACAAATGCTCCATCCCGGCATCAATCTGACCATAGTACACAAATATCATGGACACGCGATCTTTGATAGGTATAGGTTTGAGGGGAACAAAACGGGAGTTATTCATTCTTCTTTTTCCCTGCAAGGCGTTTTCTGCTTTCCGGCTCTGCCAGGTAGTTTCCCGACGAGACTACCTTTTCTCCGGTTTCGTCTTCCAGCTTTTCACGCACTTCCCCGGATATACGACCGCCTTTGCGGGCCGCCGTTTTGTTCTCGCTAAACCCCCGGGCGTCCTGCTTTCGGGCAATTTCTGTGGTGGCCGCCTCTCCAAGCATGGAGAAGATCAGCTCGAGATCGTTCATATGATCGCGCAGGTTTTCACGTTGTAAACCTTTAATTTTTTATATTCAGAAGGTGTTGCGCTAAAGGCGGCCTTGGAAATTTCCGAGGTCAGAATAGCGTACTCCGGTTCCTCCTTGATCCCGCGATGATTCCATTCATCCGTCAGTTCGGCACGAACGGCAATACCGCGCATCCGTTTTTCAATCCAGGCATCGGAATAGCCCTTGGCCCTGTAAATGGCTTTGGTTCTCTTTGTTGCAAGTTCCGGGTCCTCAATCTCCTGTACTCTTTCATAACCGACCTTTGCCAGCCATCGCTTGAATGGTTCGGCTCTGGGTGACGGAATGGATTGGATGATGCGGAAGATTCCTTCGGTGCCGGCAACTTCCGTCTTATACATTTTGCCATCACTCGACTCCAGTTTGAGTTGTCGACAAAATGTCGACAACTCAATACAGCTTGAGGCCGCCTCTCTTTTTTTCATGCGATACCAGTAATCTCGGGGTTTGTTGCTGTCCGTCAAAGCAGCGACTACATCAACAACAGCAAAATACCATTCGTTATCAAGCAACGTTCGCCTGATTTCTTTGCCCTTAAAAACAACCAATTTGTTTTCCATGTTTGTATTTCCTTAAAATGCAATCACCAGCGTTTTTTGTCCAGGCCGTTAAAATGCAGATAGGGGCCCAGCCTGTCATAATGCTCTTTTGAGCAGAACTCAGCATCAACAATATGATTTTCGACACCGGTTACAATCACCTCTTTAGAAACTTGCGAGCGGGGCTGGTCGTCAAGATGGAACTCGATCATGAGTTTGTTTCCAGCAATAAGTTCCGGTTTGAGTTTGAACAACATCCGGATATCTGTGATCGCAATATTCGTCACTGTCATCTGCCCTCTTTTTGCCTTGTCGGAAGTGACGAATACTCCGGGCAGGTTTAATCCATCGGCTTGAGCTGCATCATCTTTTTTTTCATCTGTTTTTTTGTCTGAAGAAGCGGCTTCCCGGACCAGATCTTTGAGAATTATTTTTTCAAGCTTGGCTATCTTTTTTTCGGGAAGCGGCTTGAAAGAAAATTTTGCTCTTTTTCGGCTTACAAATTTTAATGCGGCGGCTTTGCCCTTCAGACCCTTGCAGACCGCATTATAAAGCACTCCTTTTTCGAAATAGAACAGACCTTTATCACCATCAGGCAGTATAACCTCCAAAATACAGGTTTTCTTTTCCATTTCAATCATCATCATAAAACTGCTTACAGATATTCCGTGCAGAATTCCCTCTGGTATATCCCGATCAAATATTTTCAGAATATCAGGGCCAAGTTGATCCGTTGGAAACGGTTTTCGGAAAAATCGACGGATATCTTTGGGAAGTCGTTTCCGCAGTTCAGGCGTCTCATAGGCTGTCATTACAAAGCACGGGATAAAAGGGAAATTTTCGTTAACATAGGCAAGAAGGCCCAGCCCATCTATTCTTGGCATTTTTATATCCGTAATCAGCAGGGAGATTTGGGTTCTGCTTAAAACCCGGGTGGCTTCTTCTCCATCTTTTGCCGTCAGGACCTCAAAGCGGTCACTGTACTTTTGCAGCTCTGATTTTAAAAGGTTTAAAAAGACAGCATCATCTTCGGCTATAAGAACTTTTTTCATATTAACCCCCCAACCATATTTTTTCCATGGACTTTTCAGAACGCAATCGATTGTGTCGCAGTTTATCCTGTTTGATATCCGAGTGTTGAGAGCCTGCTTTTTTATAAAATTGTCATTTCTGCAATTTGAAAAAATTAAACAGGCTGTTCAACAGCGTTTAATTCGCGAATAATCGCAAGCGACTTTCCAACCTGAGAAAAGGCATCTTCAGTTTTCCGGAGCACCTTAATCATTTCTTCTATGTTTTCCTCAACACATGCGTTTTCCAGATCACTGGCTGCCGCACTAAGTTCGGTAGCTGACATGTTCCCTGCTGCGCCTTTCAAAGAATGCGCCTTGAGTCTTGCTGTTTCATAATCTTTTTTATCGACAAGGCTTCGAAACTCTTCGGAAAAGTTCTGATATGAGCTGTAATATTCTTCAAGGATGTTGAAGTATTTGTCCCGGGTTAACCCCAGACGTTTCAAGCCTTCCTCTATGGCAAGGCCGGGAAGTTCGGAAGGATACCCGGGCTCTGATGCTTCCGGTTTTTTTTTGGGATCGGTTTTATCCGAAACGTTTTTGTTCAGGTTGGGAATGTTTTTACGGAGAGCTGCAAACAGCTCTTTACGATCAATTGGCTTTGGGACATAGTCATTCATTCCGGCTTTAAAACATTTTTCCCGGTCTCCATGCATGGCATGCGCTGTCATGGCAATAATCGGCAGATCTTTCATAGCAAGTTTTTCCCGTATATGCCGGGTGGCCTCAATCCCGTCCATAGTCGGCATCTGGAGGTCCATCAGGACCGCATCGTAATGTTTTTCTTTAATAATTTTTACAGCTTCCAGCCCATTCTCCGCTATATCGGGGACAATGCCTCCTGTTCCGAGAATTTCCCTGGCAACGGCCTGATTTATCGGATTGTCTTCCACCAGAAGAATTTTAACCCCTGAAAGTGCTTCGGACTCGACAATACCGGTTGGGACATTCGGTGTTCCCTGCGATTGATAGCCAAAAATTTCCAGGGTTGTATTAAATAGAGCGGATTGCTTGACCGGCTTTATGAGGAAACTTTCCACACCCGCGTCTCTGGAGCGCTGGATATCTGTTTCATGACCTGACGGGCTTGTAACAATAATCGGGGGAGGGCTGGTACGGTTGTTGTTTTTAATTATTTCAGCCACCCGGATTCCGTCTATATCGGGAAGGCCTGCATCGATAATGAGGAGGCCGAATTTTTCTCCGTCAATGGAATTTTCATATCGGGAGATCGCCTCCTTACCGGTTCCGGCGATTTCCGGGACCATGCCCAGAGATTTGACGATTTTTTTCAGAACCTGAAGTGATGCGGAATTGTCATCTACAATAAGCGCCCTGAGTCCACTAAGCTTTGGGGGAAGAACAGGTTTTCGGCCCGGTTCATCGGCGGCTGTCTCAAAAACACCGGTAAAGAAAAAAGATGCTCCCTGGCCAAAAGTACTTTCAACCCATAAACGCCCATCCATCATTTCGACAATTTTTTTGCATATGGTTAATCCAAGGCCAGTTCCGCCGTATTTTCTGGTTATGGATCCGTCTGCCTGTTCAAAAGCAAGAAAAAGTTTTTTTGACATTTCCGTATCAATCCCAATACCTGTGTCGCGCACACAGAAAAGCAGTTCAACCCGGCCGCGGGATTCATCCTGTTTGGCTATTGTGACGCATATCTCTCCCTGATTTGTGAATTTTAAGGCATTGGAAATCAAGTTGATAAGCACCTGGCGTAATCGAAACGGGTCTGTAATAAGCCCTCTCGGAACATCCGGATCGATATCAACAATGAGTTCCAGTTTTTTTTCCCGTACTTTGGCGAGAAACATATCCGTTACTTCTTCGACAATTTCTCTCAGTGAAATCTGAATATTATCAAATTCGAGTTTTCCGGCTTCAATTTTGGAAAAATCAAGTATATCGTTTATAAGTCCCAGAAGGGATCTTGCGGAAGAACGGACAATATTCTGATATTCTCTCTGTTTCAGGTTCAGATCCGTACCCATTAAAAGGTCTGTCATACCGATTATTGCATTCATGGGTGTACGGATTTCATGGCTCATATTGGCCAGGAATTCACTTTTGGCATTTGTGGCTTTCTCGGCAGCGTCTTTTGCTTTCCGGTATGCCAGGGTGCTTTTCCGAAGAGCGGTTGTTCGTTTTCGAACGAGTATTTCCAGATTTTTCGAATGATTCTTCAGGGCAAGATTTGCTTTATTCAAAGCTTTTTGCTGCTGCTGAAGCTTTCTGTTCAACAGATGTGTCTGGTTGATTTTGAGAGAGAGCTTTCCTTGCAGTTTGCCTACAACCGCACCCGCCAGGATTAGAAAGCCTCCCCATGTGAGAATGTAAAGATAAAGGTCAAGCCTGGAGGCCGGCATGATAAAAAGATGAGGATAAATGATGGTGTAAACCGTAACAAGCAGGATACAGAGGATAGCCCCCAGAATGGATTTCCGAAGCCCGAGATAATAACCGGACAGAATCACAGGCAGAAAATAAAAATTAAAAAATGCGATTTTCTGAGGGATAAAATAATTGATCACGCAGACAGCGACGAGAAGGACAAGGACGAAAATATGTTCGAATTTGTCGGAAAAATATGCTTTTACTCTGTTCACGAAATCACCCCTGTTTTTGATGTTTTTGATATGTTTTTTATTAAAAATGGATATTTTGTCAAAATCATTAGTAAATTTAAAGCGTCATGTCAAATCTATTCAATCTTTCCATTTATTTGACATATTTTTGAACTTGTTATAACTTTTCAGCATATCTTTAACTTATGAAATAGAAACACAGCAGTAACATCAAGATACAACCAATTAAAAAGCGAGATCACAATGAAAGACTCTCAGAGAAGCCTTACGGCTGAATCTGCAGCCGCCGCCCGTGCAGCCCACTTTGTGCTGAATTACGAGCCAATGATATTTGAAGACCCCTATGCATCATATTTCATCGGAGACAGATGGAAATGGATGATACAGAAAAGAGTTATTCTTCGTCTTATAACCGCTAGTTTTCTGTTCGGATGGGCAAGGCCTGTCGTTGGGCAGATACTTGCCAGAAGCAGATATTCGGAAGATCGTTTTGAAAAGGCATTTGGTAATGATATTTCGCAGTATGTTCTGCTTGGTGCGGGAATGGATTCATTCGCCATGCGCCGACCCGAACTTGAAGAAGCGGTGAAGATTTATGAGGTCGATCATCCCGGTACCCAGGAATGGAAAAAGGAGAAACTGTCTGAGAACAGTTTCTCCCAGCCGTCAAATGTGGTTTACATACCAATAGATTTCGAGAAGGAGTCTCTTGCACAGGTGCTGACAGCATCACTTTTCCGAAATGAATCTCCGGCTTTTTTCTCCTGGCTTGGGACAACATACTATCTTACAAAAAATGCTGTTTTTGACACCTTTAAAGCGATTGCTTCGTGTGCTGCAAAGGGAAGTGAGGTTGTATTTGATTATGCCTGCGCTGACAGCGATGGCCGGATGCCTGACACAAAAACAATAAAGAAAGTCAGAAGGTTTACAAAGCGTCGCGGTGAGGAAATGATTACTGCTTTTAGCCAAAAAGAGCTGTTTGATGAATTAAAAAAAAATGGTTTTACGCTTCAGGAGGACCTGGATACGGATATGCAGAATGAAAGATATTTTGCAAACAGATCTGACGGTCTGGAAGCGATGCGGCATACGCACATAGCCTCGGTAAAGCTGGTCTGACAAAAAGAGGAGACTATTTGAAGAAGTTTTTACGAATCACATTGCTTATTTTACTATTTTTCGTTTCGATTTCAACAGAGGGTTTCAGTGCCGATTTCAGGCTGAATCGTGTGCTTGACGGCGACACATTTGAAGTCATAGCCGCAAACGGGAAAAAGATACAAATCGACCTGGCGGGTATTGATGCCCCTGAAATGCCGGGGGGGAAAAAGAAAAAAAGTCAGCCTTTCTCTCAAAAGGCATTAAAAGCTCTATCTGAAATGATTGTAGATAAATTTTTTTCATACAGGGCATGCAGTCGCATGGCCAATAACCGTATTCTTGCCGTTGTTTATTCAGAAGAGAAAAATGTTAATCTTGAATTGTTAAAAGCCGGGCTCGCAGAAGTATATCGGGGAGAACTGCCTCATGACTTTGATATAGAACCATATAAAGCTGCGGAGAGGGAAGCAAAAAAGGCCGATCAGGGCATATGGTCCCTCGGCAGTGTTTATATCTCTCCAAAAACCTGGCGGAGAGCCAACCAGAATTCGTTTTGAATTTATTCTTCAAATTTTTCCAAAATTCTTCCGGTAGAGGCATAAAGGTCAAAGTTTGCCTTGCGCAGTGACACGATAGATAGAGCCAGGCGGCTTTGTGCTGTGATTAAATCCCGTTGTGCCTCATTTAGCCGGACAAGTGAACTCTGGCCCGCTGAATACTCCATCTCCACCAGGTTTCGATTTTTTTGAACCAGAACAACAGTTGACTTTTGCAGAACAAGCTCTTTTTGAGCGAGATACAGATTTTCGACCGCTCGGCGGACTTCGGAAATAACATCCAGTTTTAAGGCTGCCAGATCTTTTTCAGTTTCTTTTCTTTTTTCTTTGGTTTCTCTTAATTTCGCCCTGTCCAGGCCTCCTGAAAAAAGGTTGTATGAAATGCTCAACCCTGCAGCGTTCCCAAAATCATCTTGTTCAAAAGACGCGTCACCGGTTCTGCTCCCATCGACAGAGGCCGAAAGGTTAACAGTAGGATAGAATCTTGCCCGGGCAATTTCGACTTCCGATTCTGTTGCCTTCAATGCGGAATCATTTCTTAGAATGTCAAATCGATTCTGCAGTGCAAAATCGATAAGGCCTTCTGTGTCAACTGGTTCGGCCTGATCAGACATTTTTGGTTCAAGTGCGGCGAGTTGGATATGCGGGGGGAAAGTTGCATCCGGCAGGCCTAAGACGGCCGCAAGCCCATACATGATTGATTTGTAAGTGATCTCCCCTCTTATCAGTTTTATTTCCGCAGAATTTGTTCTTATCTCGAAATTCATTTCATCGCTCAGAGATCCAGATCCCAAGAGTCTTCGGGCTTTTGCTTCTTCAAAAAGTTTTTGATTAAAGGTCTTATCCGCCTGGCTGATTTTAATACTTTCGGCGGCCAGTTGCGCAGCAAAATAGGTTTCAGCAACCGAAGACAGGAGAAGCCGTTTTACATCATTGCTCGCGAATTCGCTTAGTTCTTTTCCATACAATGCCGCTTGATTTGAAAATTTTCGTTCGAATCCGTCGAATAAAACCCAGGTCGCCCTGAGTCCGGCATTGTAATAATCATCCGGATTGTCTACTGTCGCTGCCGGATCAAATATTCTGGCAAAGGCAAGATTTTCTGCATATGTTCTGCCTGAAAGATCTATACGTGAGTAAGATGCCGTTGCATCCAGTCTGGGCCAGTAAGCTGAGCGAGTCTGGCTAAGCCTTGCTTTTGCCTGCTGAACACGTGAGCGGGCTGCAGCCAGTGAAGGGTTTCTGGATAACGCAATTTTTCCCGCGGTTTTCAGGTCAAGAACGCTGAGCTTTGAAAGATCGGGACTGCCCGATGCGGTTTCGTTCGTCTCTTTCGAAAAACCAAATCCGCCTGCCGGCATCAATATTAAAAAAACGAGAAGAATTAAAAAAGCAGTTTGTTTCATCATAGGAGTCTTTCCTTTATCTTATTGATCACAAAATCCTATCAGGATTCCAATTCCGCCGGTGAGCTTTCTGTTACCGGATTGATATAACGGTCCCTGGCAGGCTCCACATCAATTCTTTTCGGCCATATACCATGCGTTATCCTGTAAA
>JAQYVL010000279.1 GCA_030145525.1 Desulfobacterales bacterium | reverse complement strand
ATCCTGAAAATCCGGAAAAAGTCAATTTGTGGATTTACAGCGGAAGATCAGACCAATACCCGCTACCTCTTTTATCCGCTGTCAATAATAAAAAAGGTCATTAGACCATGATTTTTCTTGACAGCTTATAAACTTTGCTTTAAACATATTAGATTCTTTTTTTGATACAGGAGAAAATGAAGTGAAGAAATATACATATAGCGCAAAAAGCACGGACAATAAGGACAACTGGTTTTTAGTAGACGCCGACGGAGCAGTTCTTGGCAGACTTGCATCATTAATAGCCGGCAGATTAAGAGGTAAGCACAACCCTTTATTTTCGCCTCATGTTGATACCGGTGACTCAATCGTCGTAATCAATGCGGAAAAGATAACGCTTACCGGGAAAAAGTGGGATCAGAAAACATATCATCACCACAGCGGTTATATGGGAGGGCTTAAATCTATTACAGCAAGAAAACTTTTGGAAAAACGGCCGGAGGATATTATCCGTTTTGCCGTTAAAGGGATGCTCCCTAAAAATAGGCTGGGCAGTCAGCTGCTGAAAAAGCTGAAGGTATATTCCGGTAATGAACATCCTCATGCCGCACAGAATCCCGAGGCGCTTAATCTTTAAAAAGTTATCAATACAATTTTTTTGGGGTATTACATGGAAAAAAGTACTGTTTATTACGCAACCGGAAAACGAAAAAACGCGATAGCTCGAACCTGGCTCAAGCCGGGAAAGGGCGAAATTACTGTTAATGATCGGCCGATGGAGGAATACTTCACAATTGAAACCTCAAAGATACTTCTTGCGCAGCCGCTGGTTCTGACAGATACGAAAGAGTCTTTTGATATAAAAATTAAAGTAAAAGGCGGGGGAATATCCGGGCAGGCAGGGGCAGTCCGGCACGGTATAACCAAGGCACTCATTCTGGCGGATCCTGATTTGCGAGCGGTTTTAAAAAAAGCCGGATTTGTAAAGAGGGATTCACGTGTCAAGGAAAGAAAAAAGTATGGCCAGAAAGGTGCTCGAGCTCGTTTTCAGTTTTCCAAACGTTAAATATAATATTTTTTATCATATCAAGGGGAATAGAGCATGTTTGTGCTTTATTCCCTTTTTTTATGTGTTCAATTCGGAATATAAAGGAGCCTGGGTTGGCTTAAATTTATAAATACCGCCATGAAGATAGGGAAAATTATTCATAATGGAATATAAGAAAGTTGTTAACCGCTGGTTTCGGATCGGTTTGCTTCGTAAATGTTTATCAGTTTTATTGATTTTTTTTCTTTTCACAGCGCCATCGCTTGCACAGGAATTAGAAGATCATGTTGATTCAGAAAAAGACATTTCCGATCAAAAGAGATGGGTCGGGCTTTTAGGTTCCTGGGGCCGGCATAATCATGTCTGGAGCAGCAGCAATTACAAAGGATTCCGAAACCGGCATTTTGGAATATTTATGGAATGGGAAGATGATCCTTATACGCTGCTTTCTGTTGATATGGATCGCACTTTACGCGTTGAGCTTCGGTATGCCAAATTGTATGGTACCTTTAAAATTGATGATGATCAGGTCGTAGAGGAAAAACTCGTAGAGGGGGAGCCAAACTGGGTGACGCTGGAGGACCATTATGGGGTATCCCTTATGGCTGTGAGGCGGTGGATATTTCTTCCGAACCGGGCTGTCCGCCCAAATCTGCATGTTGGTTTTGGTTTTTCGGTTATGAACAAGTCTATAATTGAGGACGGCACAATCTGGAACTTCAATTTCGTGGGAGGCGGGGGACTGGAATATGATTTGACCAAAAAGTGGACGGTTTACGGGGATGTCCGCTGGGAACACTTTTCAAACGGAGGCCAGATATTTTTAACAAACAAGGATGTTATAGGCCCTGAATCCGTCAATATTTTACTGGGTATTCGATATATGCTTTGAGCAAAAGTTCTCATATGAAACATAGCCTCATGATAATTTTATTTTATATCGTGTAAACTCATGCAAAAGGGCTTGATTAACCCGAATTAAAGAATTTAGGAATTAAATGTATTCTGTCAAATTAATCTGAAACGATCCTTCAATCCCTCAATTCCTTAATCCCTCAATTTGTTCTATATAAAAAAATCATTCATTCAGCTATAAGTGTCGAATTCTAATAGAAACTCCCTGGGGCCCTCAAATAAATATTATAAGCATAAATTATTTTCCTTCCTTAATAAGGCACGGTAACATCATCCTCAATTCAGGATCATCTGTCCATAACGGTTTTTTGTTGCATGATTTGGATTTTCCTGAAAAAATCAGGTTAAAATCTTGATCTTGTTAGAAATTTACTATAGTAGAAGATACAATTTAATGAATATGTTTTAAGGCACTGCCTTAATGAGAGAAAAGATGGACATAAGCTATATTTCCAGATAGTTGGGCAAGCAAATTGTGGTAAATTTCAGAGAATAACAGGCAAATCATGGCAGCATATTTAATACGCCGCATGCTTTTAATCATTCCGACGTTTCTTGGTATCACGGTAATGGTGTTTACCATTACCAGATTTGTACCGGGAGGACCTATTGAGAGGATGATTGCTGAGGCAAGGATGCAGAAAATAGGGGGAAGCACAGCCGGACCCATTTCCGGAGACCAGACTCAGCTCCTCTCAGAGGAACAGATTGAAGAGCTCAAAAAATATTACGGTTTTGACAAGCCCATACTGGTAAGCTATTTTCTCTGGCTTGGAAAAGTTTTGACAGGTGACCTGGGTACATC
The DNA here is from genome assembly GCA_030145525.1 of Desulfobacterales bacterium. Taxonomy (GTDB): domain Bacteria; phylum Desulfobacterota; class Desulfobacteria; order Desulfobacterales; family SURF-7; genus JAQYVL01. Next base: position 4,139 of record JAQYVL010000279.1, on the reverse strand, counting down.
GACAAGATATTATGACCCGGTGTGGGATATGATTAAGGAAAGAATTCCTATCTCACTGTATTTTGGAATGATAACCCTGATCCTCGTTTACGGTGTATGCATTCCACTTGGGGTTGCGAAAGCGATCCGGCATAAAACCGCATTTGATAATTTTTCTTCAATTATCGTCTTTATCGGCTACGCCATCCCTGGATGGGTGGTTGGTGTGATCCTGCTGGTTGTTTTTGCATCTCAATTGGAGATATTTCCCCTTGGCGGATTTGTAAGTGAGAATTTTGAAGATTTCACTTTCCGGGCAAAGGTATGGGATATCATTCTTCACACAATTCTGCCTTTGATTGCTTATATCGCCGGTTCCTTTACCGTCATGACATTTCTGATGAAAAATACACTGATGGACAATCTTTCATCAGATTATGTGCGCACGGCCGTTGCAAAGGGGCTTTCCTTCAGGAGTGCTGTTTTCAGGCATGCCCTGCGGAATAGCCTTATTCCCATGGCTACACATTTCGGCAACAATATATCATTGATACTCATGGGATCCTTTTTAATTGAGAAGGTGTTTAATATAAACGGCATGGGACTTTTGGGTTATGAATCGGTTATTGAAAGAGATTATCCGGTCGTTATGGGTATTCTTGTGATTTCATCACTTCTTTTCATGATTGGAAATATTCTTTCCGATATTTGTGTTGCGGTTGTCGATCCGCGGGTAAGATTTGAATAATGAAACTTAATCCCCTGACAATAAAAAAAATTCTCAGGTTCCGATCGATCAGACGGGGATACTATTCCCTGATTATTTTTATGGTCATGATCGTTGTTTCATTTTTCGCAGAGCTTCTCATCAATAACAGAGCCCTGATTGTATATTATCAGGGAAATTATTATTTGCCAACATATGGAGAGATGATTCCCGGAAAAAATTTTGGGATGGATTATGAGTACGAGGCAAATTATCGGGAACTCCAAAAGAAGTTCGAACTGGAAAAGAATGACAACTGGCTGCTGCTGCCGATTGTGCCTTACGGCAAATTCGAAACTGATCTAAAAGAGGGTGAATACCCGCCATTCCCTCCTTCATTTGAAAGAAGTCACTACCTCGGTACGGATAATGCCGGAAGAGATATTGTGGCCAGACTTGTTTACGGTTTCCGTATTGCCATAATTTTTTCACTGATCCTGCTTCTGGTCAATTATACAATCGGAGTAAGTGTCGGCATTGTAATGGGATACTGGGGAGGAAAATTCGACCTTTTTTTTCAACGAATCATCGAAATATGGTCTAATGTCCCTTTTTTATATGTCATCATTATCATTTCGTCCATTATGGTCCCAAACTTTACAATGCTTATTTTCATTATGGCCATTTTTGGATGGATGGGAATGACCTGGACCATGCGGACGGTTACATACAAAGAGAAGGAAAGGGAGTACGTTCTCGCGGCAAAGGCTTTGGGCGCATCAAATATGCGTATACTATTCAGGCATATTCTTCCCAATACCATTGCGGTTATTATAACGTATGCACCGTTTGCGGTCTCCGGCGGAATAGTAGCTTTAACCTCTCTTGACTATCTCGGATTCGGGCTTCCCCCTCCGATTCCAAGCTGGGGAGAGCTTCTGCAACAGGGCTGGGCAAACATGGATGCATGGTGGATTTCCGGATCCGTAGTTATTGCCATGCTGGTGACTCTGATTGTCGTAACATTTATCGGTGAGGCTGTAAGAGAGGCAGTTGACCCGAAGATGCATACGACATATGAATAGAAAGGAAAAAAGCATGAAGGTTTTCACTCGTTCATTAAGATTCGGCGTGATTGTTTTTTTGGGTTTGTTTTTAACAGCTCCGTCATATCAAGCATCGGCCGCCCAGGAACTTCCAAAGGATATCAAGTGGCTCACAAATCATGAAGATCCTGTGTTTGCATCAAAAAAAGCCAAAAAAGGAGGAGTGTTTCATGCGTCCGTTATGAGCTTTCCCATGACCTTTCGGGTGGTGGGACCGGATTCGAACGGAAGTTTCAGGTCGGCTATCCTGAGTAACCATCTAAGCCTGATCGGTATTCATCCGAACACGGAAAATGTTATCCCGGAGATCGCCACTCATTGGGCGTTCGATAAAGATAAGAAGACCATGTACTTCAAGCTGAATAAAAATGTCAGATGGTCTGACGGAAAGCCGGTGACATCTGATGATTTTTTTTACGCACTGGAGTTTATGCGTTCAAAGGAGATTGTTGCTCCCTGGTATAATGATTACTATACAAAAGAGATTGATCGTGTAATCATTTATGATTCCCATACGCTTGCAGTGGTTGCCACCAAAGCTCAGCCGGATCTTCATCTGAGAGTTGCCATTACTCCTGCTCCCAGACATTTTTATGGGAAGCTCGGCAAGGATTTTGTTAAAAAGTATAACTGGAAAATTGTTCCGAATACAGGTCCTTACCAGATTTCAGATTTTAAAAAAGGCAAATACGTAAAATTCAAACGAAAAAAAGACTGGTGGGCAAAGGATCTGCACTATTTTAAAAACCGTTTTAATGTGGATAAAGTTAGTTATTCTGTCGTAAGAGATCACAATATCCTGTGGGAATACTTTAAAAAAGGAAAGGAAGACGTATTTGCAATCAATTTTCCCAAATACTGGCATGTAAAAACAAAAACACCGGTGGTTGAGAACGGGTATGTTCATAAGATCTGGTTTTTCAATGATACACAGCAATCCGCAACCGGCATGTGGCTGAATCAGGACAGGGAGATTTTTAAGGACTGGAATGTGCGATATGCCTTTGCGCATGCAATGAATATCGGCAAGGTTATTGAAAAGGTGTTGAGAAATGATTACTACCGTCTTGAACACGGATTTATGGGATATGGACGCTATTCCAACAATAATCTCAAGGCAAGAAGGTTTGATCTTGCAAAGGTTGAAGAATACATGAAAGCCTCCGGCTGGAAACGGGGAGCGGATGGAATATGGGAGAAAGAGGGAAAACGTTTTTCAGTGGAAGTCACTTACAGCTTTGAGGAGCATACCCCCAGGCTTGTGGTACTGAAAGAAGAAGCCAAAAAGGCTGGTGTCGAGCTGAGGCTTCAAAAACTGGATTCATCTGCAACGTTCAAGAAAATTCTTGAAAAAAAACATGATATAGCCTGGATGGGCTGGAGTACTTCTTTGCGGCCGCAGTACTGGGAGCACTTTCACTCTGTGAATGCTCATAAAACCCAGACAAACAACATTACCAATACCGATGATTCTGAAATGGATAGGCTGATAGATGCTTTTCGAAATTCACTTGAAGAAGAAGAGCGGATTAAGCTTTCCCTTCAAATTCAAGAGAAAATTCACGAAAGTGGTGCCTTTGTTCCCACTTTCATGGTTCCTTATGTAAGGCAGGCTTATTGGCGCTGGTGGAGGCTTCCGGAAACACCGGGTACGAAAATGTCAGGCAACCTGTTTTCGCCTTTTGGAAGCGCAACGGGCGGCCTCTTCTGGTATGATAAGGATCTCCACGGGGAGACAAAAGACGCGATGAAAAAGAAAAAGAAATTAAAGCCGGTTACCACTATAGATGAGACATATAAAATGAAGAACTAAGGGAGATTATTCGGAATTAACTTGCTTACTGAAGAGATAATATTGGAGGTCAAAGATCTGGTTACCTCATTCGATACCGAAACCGGAAGAGTCAGGGCTTTGGATCGTGTCAGCTTTAAAGTCGGAAAAGGAAGGACTTTAGGTGTTGTAGGTGAATCCGGATGCGGGAAAAGTGTAACCGCGCTTTCCATTATGCGGCTTCTGCCAAATCCTGCCGGAAAGATCGAACAGGGAGAGATACGATTTGCAGGTAAAGATATTGCAAAGCTTCCTGCAGAAGAGATGCAGAAAATCCGCGGCAGAAAAATTTCCATGATTTTTCAGGAACCGATGACAGCTTTGAATCCGGTTCACCGGATTGGAAGGCAGATAGGGGAGGTTTTCCGGCTGCATTATCCAGGGATGAATGACTCAGAGGTCATAAAAGAGTCTATTAAGCTGCTTGATAAGACAGGGATGCCGGATCCGGAGAATCGAATTAATGAATACCCCCACCAGATATCCGGAGGAATGAGGCAGCGTGTTATGATTGCCA
>JAQYVL010000278.1 GCA_030145525.1 Desulfobacterales bacterium | reverse complement strand
AATACGCCCGTAATATTCATGAATCGTAACTGAATAAAGACCCGGAACATATTTTCCGCCCCGTGTGTTTGTGTATTTTGTAAGCTCTTCTGTAAACCGGTTCACCACATAGACCATCCATTTATCCACATCCAATTTATCGTTTCCGAATTTTTCAAGTCCTTTCAAATAGGCTCTGAGATTTTCATCCTCAAGGTTCTTTTTCAGCTGCGCCAGAAGATCCGGGAACGAAATTTTCTTGTCAATGAATACGGCTTGTTCAATGGCATAAAGGGAATCCCCGGTATCGGCCGGCGCCACACATTGAACACCGGAAAAGTTATAGATAGCGCCGCCCGCAGTAGAGCAGGTGCCCGATTCAATGCATCCTTCCAGGAGACTGCTTGTAAGGGGGGTTGGATGATATTTTCTGTTAGCCGATTCAATGGCCTGGAGATCTTCGATAAGTTTCGACAGTTGGAACTCAAGCTGTTTTTCAAACGCCGTCTTCACATCATCCATGGAATGCATGGCTTCCACCGGCATTGTTTTCACACCTGACCGCAGCTTGTTACCAAACCGTTTCCCCTGGTTCAGGGCCAGTTCGAGAACAATGGGGACATTCATAATGGCGGCATCTGTGGAGGAAAAACTTTTTCCCTGTGATACCGGTTCAACACATCCGACCCCGGTGTAATCTCTAGCATCTTCCGCTTTATATCCATGCCCGCACATGGTGTTTACAATGACACTGTCATTGTAAAGGGCCGGCGAGTTGCTTCCGGATGCCAGCATGGTGTTTATCCGGGTCAGATATTCCTCCGGGGAATCCTCTGAAATCCTTGCATGATAATTGGGCTGGCGCATGCGCAGTTCGTCCATGACTTCCAGAAAAATATAGCTCAGTTCATTGGTTGCATCTTTTCCATCACGTCCCAAACCGCCTACCGTAACCACCTGCCCGTTAAACATTCCCCCATGAATTCCCGTAAGGTATTCTGAAAAAACAGGTATGATTTCAGACATTTTAATTGAAAATGCAGAAACAAGCTCTTTTGCTTTTTCCCGGGTAAGCACATTGTTTTCCACATCTTTTTTATAGAACGGATATAGATACTGATCCATCCGTCCGGGGCACACGGAATTATCCAGACTTTCCAGGTTGATGGCGATCTGGGCAAAGAAAAGGGACTGCAGCGCTTCCTGAAATGATGAAGCGCTTTTTTTGGGTACATTCAGGCAGACAGAAGCGATCTCTTTCAATTCATTTTTCCGGGAGCTGTCAGGCTCGTTTTCAGCCATTTTTTCAGCAAGGTCCGCATAGCGTTCGCCAAATCGGGCAAGTGCCTCACAGGCAATTTTTACCCCCTCGTAAAAAACCCATTTTTCAGTTTCCCTTCCGGTTTTTTGCTGAAATTTATTTGCTTCGGCGATGATTCCGTCCGTACCGATGTTGATCAGTTTTTCATAATCCGGGGCAATGTGCGAAATTCCGCCGGACTCGTTGATAATATAAAAATATCCTTTGAGCTGATGAAGTAGAAGCCGGACCATTTTTATCGGGGAGCGGTAGGCCTTTATCGCCATAAATCTGAACATCCAGAACGGAACGATTTTTAGAAGGCTCCATATCTCCTTATATGAAATCTGAAGGGGATTGGTTTCTCTTTTGGAAAATTTGAAAATATCCATCATGACCGGGATGCCATGAAGTTCAGGGAAGAGGGAGCCGCCCACCCTCCTGGAACTGAAATTGCCAACAATCAGTTCATCCGGGTAGATGGTAATCTTTTTTTTCAGCAGCACCTCCCGGAGAGCCTCTGCGATCTGGATTCCGGCCGGTTTTTTTCGGTTATTGGAATTTTTATAATAGGAGGTCCAGAGCAGGGCCCGGTCAGTACAGATTCCGGGGCGGGCATTCTGAACCGCATCCCTGAGCCGTTCAATACGGTTTTTTGTCATTTTTTCTTCGGTTATCCGAACGGCCTTATCAGTCGTAAATAACGACATGGATTTTCTCCTTTTCAAACAGTTCCTTTACTTTCAAAAGGTGCTCGGCTTTCATGGACTTGAGATTCATTGGCTTTTGCCGGGTATTTATCCGTTCAAGTTTTGCCTCTCCCATATTATGGTAGGCAAGCAGGTGGATGCTGTCGTGATTGTTTTCCTTTAAAAACGCTGCCAATGACCGGACATTCCCTTGTGTATCGTTAATACCGGGGATAACCGGCATCCTTGCCTGCAGATTGCCGAATCGTTTTGCAAGCCTGACAAAATTATCCAATATCATTTCATTCCCGCACCCGGTATGTTTTTTATGAATCTCAGAATCCATATGCTTTATATCATAAAATATAAGATCAAGCCAGGGAAGGATTTCTTCCATCCTGTTCCATGCCGCCATTCCGCATGTTTCCAGATTGATATGGAGCCCTATTTCTTTTACCAGAGGAAGGAAGGTTTTCAGAAAATCGGATTGCAGGAGCGGTTCGCCGCCGGAAAGCGTAATTCCGCCGCCAGACTCCTCAAAGTAGTCTCTGTCTTTTAAAACTTCATCAAGAAGTTCATCGGCATTCCACTCTCTGCCGACCAGCCGCAGACTGTCTGTATTGCAGACAGATACACATTTTCCGCAGACACTGCATTTCGGGTAATCGATCCGAACGAGAGGATGATCCAGTATGGCGTCATCCGGGCAGGCTTCCCGGCATTGAAAGCAGCCTATGCAACTGTCTTTATAAAAAATCAGCTCGGAGGAGAGTTTGTGTGACTCGGGGTTCTGGCACCAGGAACAGGCCAGCGGACAGCCTTTAAAAAAAACGGTGGTACGAATGCCCGGGCCGTCATGTAAAGAAAACCGCTGGATGTCAAATATCAGGGCAAGGGTTGCTGAAGCAGGGTCATTTTTTCTCATAATAATGTCATAGCATTCTTCACCATGAAGAACACGAAGATCATGAAGGGGTTAAACTTTTATTTCTTCATGTATTTCATGAGCTTCATGGTAAAATTTTCCTTTGCGTCTCTGCGAGAGAATATTTTTTTCAAATCAATTAATAGCTAATCTTATACCTTTTGTTGTCGTTGGTCCTCGCAAATCCATACCCCTTTTCCGAAAACGAGTCAAAATAAAGAAACACCTCCATAACCAGTTTGGTTTTCTCGGATTCAAGCACGGCATAATCATCAGCCTTTATTCCAGAAGGCACACCCGAACCAAAACCGGTTTTGGGAGCAGTTGCAGGAGTATGCACTCCCGGATATTGATTTTTGCTGGCCGGGTGGGATTTGCCCGATAGAACCTCTCCGTCAGGCATGGTTACGGTTATTGTTTTGTGAGTTGTGTCATAAACTCCTTTCAGGGTTTTACCGGTATCCAGTTCCGTCAGTTTGAGACGATGGGTGCAGCCTGCGAATATAAAGCATATAAAAAGGCAGGCCATTATAAAAATTCGATATGTTCTCATTTTGCTCTCCCGTTTTTTGGTTTTTCATTTTTGGGGTTAAAGCGGGAAATAATTTCTCAGGAATAATCAGAATTTACGATATGAGGCGAAAGACTGTCAAACCAAAAATGACGGCTTTGTAAAAATCCCAATTCCTTTGTTGAGCTTCATCATTCTTTAGGATTTGCAACGCTTGTTGGAGCGAAGCGGAAATCCCGCTATAGGCGGGGAACTTGAACTTTTTTCTGCCATCTGGAGAAGCTTAACAATTTGAAATTTTTAAATTTATCCTTGATTTTTGCTCTATTGTCGCATATTGAATAACGATACCTGATTGACAGCAGGCGAAAGACCAAATGCGATTCCGTTCATATTTGTTTAAAAGGTCCTTTTTGGGGTCAAAAAGAGCTGTCTAAGACGGTTTTTGGGGCTGTCTTAGAATTCTTTTGTAGTTATTATGGAGAGTTGTCTTTGGTTGTCTTGGTCCGACCCCAAATGCTTTAAAAACGATCATTTTTGGGATGTTTCTTATTAATATTCAGTAGGATGGCTTGGTCCGACAAGAATTTATTCATTGTCCTGATGCTATAGTGCTTCAACCGGATGAGATTTCGTACCTGGTCCAGAAGTTTTGGAGGATTAGACATAAATACCTCTTTAAATTGAAATATTTCTGTGGTAGGGTGATATAAATAATAAAGTCATGTGAACATTTGT
>JAQYVL010000277.1 GCA_030145525.1 Desulfobacterales bacterium | reverse complement strand
AAATTTCTAAAGGCTGCTGTACTCGAAATAAAATAGCCCAACTGAAATCACATTAATTGTAAACAACGTCATAAATTGTCTGAAATTCAGAAAAGAGCTTTATACAATATGTTGTGTTTTGGAATTTTGGATAGCCATAATTTTTATACTATCAGAAGTTTAAAATAATTGCGATAGGAAAATCAAATGACAATAAAATGACTTCATAAAATTCTGGTGATAGTTTCCAGTTCGCACCACCAAAAACAAGTTCAAATTTATGGCTATTTCTGTTGGAAATCTTTATTTTGATCTATTTTAGAGACAATTTTAAGATGGCCTCTAATGTCAGAAACTATTGAACCCGGTTTCACAGATTATCAGATCTCTATCCCCACACCATCGGTATAAATTCTTCAATATCCAGTTTTTTCAGGGTGGAGCGAAGAGGTTTGCCGGTTTTGCGATCCCATCCCAGATGTTCATAATAATCACGAACCCATCCCTCAAGATATGGCTTGATGCTTTTTCCTGCTGCCGGCCCTGCATCAGCCGGAGCGGGTTCGGTAATTCTGGGTGAAATGTTTATATCATCTTCCGCGGTAAGACCGTGGCGCATATTAAATATCCGTTCAAGGGTAAGTGACCGGTGACCGACATCTATTGCATTTTTGGATGTAAAATCATCCCAGCCGGTAACCGCGGAAATCGCATCAGCGGTTAATTGAAGAATGCCGCTGACTCCCCAGCTTGCAAACCAGCAGCAGCCGTAACAGTCATGCCAGAATTTGAGCTTGCTCGTTTCAGCAACTTCTTTTCCCTTACCTTGAGGGTTTAACGGATCTGTCATTTCCGGATAGCCGGCATCGGGTTCCTGACACCAGCAGTCTGCCGCTCCGCCATGCCAGCTTGTGCCGCCGCTCACGATTACAGCGAGGAGAACTCCCCATGCCCTGCGCCAGTCATGAAGATTCATCCCCGCGCCCTTGATATGGACTCCGGCATCGGGCAAGCCAACCCTTTCTGCTGCGGCTTTGGGGCCATCAGCAAGCATTTGCGCGAATTTGCCTTCCCGGTTGGCGATTCTTCTGACAAGCTTTTCAATTACTTCAACATCACCCCATTTTAATTCCAGCCCATCGGTATGCTCTGTTGTTAAAAGACCTTTTTCAAAGGCTTCAAAGGCTACAGACATGGCACATCCAACGGTGCTAGTCTCTAATCCAAGCCGGTCATCAAGATCAGTAAGATACAATATCTCTCCTGAATCACTGGCACCGGCGCCCAGGATGGAGGCGGCTCCTTCCATGTTTTCGCCGCCGCCGGAGAGAGTGGCTGTATAGCCTTTAAATCGTCCTTTTTGGATTTCAACATCGTAGCTGCATCCGATCGAACAGCGATAACATGGTCTGGGGGTGATTTTATGGTGTTCCGCCATGCCGATCCCGAAACCCGGAAGGGAATTTGCCGTCCAGTTTTTTGCGGAAAGGCCAAGAATCATATCCATGCCTCCGAAACTGTATCCGGTGGGAGAACCAGCGTTCTTTATAACAGAACCAAAGCCCCCTCCCGGTTCGATCGCTCTTTTAGTCCATTCTTTGGCTATCGGCTTTAATTTTTTTTCATCAAATACCGGAACCTCGCCGGTGCCCCTCACGGCAATTGCCTTCAGGCGTTTTGATCCCATAACCGCTCCGACACTCCCGTGGCAAAATCCATGGTTTTTGTCGTTCATGATAGATGCCCCCAGGACCATGTTTTCACCGGCAGGACCAATTGCGGCAACACTGGCACCATCTTTGGCTCCAGGCCTGGTATTTATGCCGAGTTCTTTTTTTATACGAGTTTCCGTATCATGGGTATCGGTTCCCAATAAGTTTTCTGCATCTCTCAGTTCAATTTTATCATCATCAATCCATAGATAAACCCATTTGGGAGAAGAGCCTGTGAATATGATTCCGTCATACCCGGCCCTGGCGAGAAACGGGCCAAACCAGCCATGCGTGTGCGAACGTCCCGCTGTAAAACCTGTGTCGGCGTTAAATGTTGTAAGGGTGCAGTTGGTGGCGGAAGGCGCTCTTGTACCTACCAGGGGACCATTCAGGAAAATCATGGGATTTTCGGGGTCCAGCCCCCGGGCTCCAACCGGCATCATCTTCATGAGATACCACAATCCTAAACCGAAATTTCCAATGTGTTTTTTTAATACGGTGTCTTCGGGTAAAGCTTCAAGAGTAATACTGCCGGTGGTCAAATCCACCCGTATAATTTTCCCTCTGTATCCGCCTTTTGCCATTTCCTTTATTCTCCAATCGAATATTAAAAAATGAGATTTATCATAATAGTAGTTGTCATAATAATATTCCGATTCATGCGTTCAATCGGTACATATTTATGACAACGGCTATATATGCTTTTTTTTCCCTCCCAGCTTTTCCCGCAATCTATTCGCTATCTCTCCGGCCAAAACATTTTTTGGAAGATTGTTTTTCAATCCCTTTGTCAGAACATCCAGGCTTATGGAAACTTCATCATTGGGGCCCGGCAGTGAAACAATTCGTGCGTCGGATACACTTCCCACCGCAATTTTTACTCCGTCTTTCACGTGCCTTCCGGTTCCTTTTTCAAACTTGCAGATATAGGGAGCGGCAGCATCAGGGTCCAATTCGATGACAGCCTCAACCGTATGATCTTTGCCTTCAGCTCCGACGCCTCCGGTTGTTATTATCAATCCGTAGCCCTCAAACTCAGCGGCCTGATGCAGCCGGGCGGCGATGAATACGGCATCGTCCTTCAGGGTTGGTCCACAGGTTACTTTATACCCTTCTTTTTCGAGCTTGTCGGCAATCATCGGCGTATTAGTGTCTTTCACTTGACCACTGGCAACCTCCAGCCCGGTTGAAAAGACGATCGCCCGTTTAGAAATTCTCCAGCGGATTTCCTCAGTGATTTTTTCCGACCTCAGCAATGCGGCTCTTGCATCTTTTTCTTCCAGTGCAATCCAGCCGAGCATACCGTTTGATTTTACGGAAGCCCCGGGCATCAGTCGAACACCATTTATGGCAGATAAGTTGTTGAGCAATGGTTCTTTTTTTCCAATTATAAGATGTGCGTCAATATGTTTTTGCAACAGATCGACCGTTAAAACATTTTGTTGATAATCTGTCACGAGGACATCTTTTGAATTCAATTCAAGAGAATCAGCGACAGCTTCTGCAATATCGTTTAAGTTCGCATTTTTCAGTAAGACTCCCTCAATACGAAGTTCGGTCTTTTCTAACAGGTTATGCTGCGGCATTATCTATTTTCTCCACTTCCAGTTTCATGTCGAGCAGGGGCGCATCTACGATAGCTCTTCCGACATCCAGGATATCCACATCCATGTTCCTTAACCGGTCAATGTCACTGATATTTACTCCCCCTGCAAATGCGACAACAACTTTTGAACGTTTTCCTTCCTCATTGAGTTTTGTTGTAACCTTTTTAATGTCACTGATTTGCCCGGTGTCGATAAAGATGATGTCTGCTCCATTCTCAGCTGCCTCACATGCCTCCAGGTCAATATCCTGATAATTGCCTTTCAACTGCAGAACGCGCAAATGGCCATTCAATGCCGCTGCCGTTCTGAGACATGATTTAATCCCGCCGAGCATTCTGATATAGTTCTTATCCAGATAGATGAATGGCTTTTTCGTGATGCGGGAAGACGCACCGCCGGTTGAGACAGCCAGCCGTATTCCCTGTTTTATTGAAGCAGGCATTTTTTTCCAGGCACCGCTTATAATTTTCATCCGGCTGCCCGATTTCTGAACAAAACGACTTGCAGAAGTGGCAATTCCGGATGTCTTGGCCAGATGCCCCAGTACTGTCTCTTCAGCCTTCGCGATCTGTTTTGGGGTTCCCGCAATCCGGATGATCACCTTTCCTTTTTGAATACGGCAGCCTTCATCAAATGTATCTAAAATTTTCAGTCCGATTCGATTTGCTTCTTCCCCTGCGGCAGCTATCCCGGAAAGGATACCCTCTTCATCTGAAATAATGACTGCGGTAACAATTCGTTCTGCAATTGTGCTGAAAATTTTATCTCTAATATCTTTCATGGAAACCCCATATGCCGAATATGCTGATTAAAAACGAAGGCCGATTATTAACCCATCACTGCAATGTCAGGATCAATTCCCCTCTGTCTCAGCCATAAGGGCAGCAATTCCTCATTAACCTTTTGATTTATTGCGGGTGCTTTCTGCAGCAACTCTTCAGCCAGTGAGGTGCTTAAATTTATGTAGCCGAAACTTCCGTCAAAAATTAACACTTTGTCCGTTCCGGAAAGCTGTTTTGCTAAAGTCACGGCCTCCTCAAGAGTTTCCGCTTTCTGGGCCAGATCCATCATCGAAGGATTCGCAGCGTCCATTTGCCACATATCGGCCTGTTTTTCACCGACGACGATTGTCGGGATAAACATGGGCAGGTCCGACATGGGGATACCGGGCCATGCCTGGTTTATGACCACCGCTTTGAGCGCGGGATTGACAAACATGATGTTATCCATTGCTTCTGTTTCACCGCGCGACAGCTTTCCAATAAGGTCATAATAGGCTAGGGCTGCCGGCTGGGAAAGATCAAACGCATCGTATTCCGCATTTTCAAGAGCTCCGAAAACAATGCCGCCGGCGTGCAGATAATAAGCGTATCTTCCCCCATCCAAAACGGCAGTGCACTCTTCGATTTTTGAGAACAGCTGTAAAATCTTTCCATAGTCTCTGAGAAGGTCGACTGTCATATCTTTTCCCAGACGATAAAGATCGCTGTCGGCATCAACCCCTGTAATTCCAGAAGGTGTCATCCGCAAGAAACAGCCGAAAGCAAATTTTTTCTGTACAAACGGTGAGTCGAATATGGCCCGTTGAATAAATGCGCCGCTCCGATTGCCGAAATTTCCATGATAGACCGATCGTGTCTCAAAACGCGCATAAGACATGGCAAAGGCCTTGATGGCACGGTCGATCATGCGGTAGAAATAAAGATCTCTCGGTTCATCGTGGAAAGCATGGATAATCCAATCGGCATCGTAAGCGCCGGCCAGTCCATAAAGAGTGCCGATTTCGGTTTCAATGGGGATTCCTTTGTCAAATGCATTCATACTTCGAACCCGTTTGCCGAAAGTTTCCGTTAACCTGAAATGGCGGATGACTTCATTTGATTCTCTTGATCCCATTCCGGCGGCAACCCGCAGACGAATTTTTTTACAACCGGTTCGCTGCTGAACGACGTCTTTAATCGTTTTTAACATTTCACAATAATGTTCGCCGCCGAGCAGGTAGAAGCCATGCTCCGAACAAAGAATGTTCACGGTATGGTTTTGATTAATACTGTCCATTTGAATATCGGCAAGGGCTTTTTCAGTGGCTTCGCGGATTTCAGATATTCCTTCACCTTGAAGATACCCTTGTTTGATTTCCGGAAAAAGGTCTTTTGTTTTGACGGAGACAGTACCTATTAAATCTGCCGCACGCATGTCTGCAGTCGGGCAATTTGAGGACGGCATGATATCAGATGGTTTTTCGGCTGGCAGTATCATGTTGTTTCTCCTGATCAATTCATTGAACTCGAGGTAATGAAATTTGTTATTGTTATTCAGGCCTCAAATTACTTATACAGTTCCTTTTTGTCTTCCCGCAAATAATAATTTGGATACTTTTGAACGACTTCTTCGGGTACATCCCACAAAGATAGAGATACATTATACCATCTATGGTTGTCCGGAGGGTGGAGAGATACACCATGGGCCTTAAAAAGTCTCAGCACCGGCGCCATACAGTATATGGCGCACCCCGAACGTACGCCTGTCAAGGCTGTGATTTCCTCAGGCGATTTTGCTCCTTTTATAATCGCTGCTGCGACTTCTTTTGCCGGTGTCAGTGTGCAGGCACAGATGAATTGATCCGGATAAAGATGCGCTTTTGCGCATAGAGATTCAATCTCTTCCGAATTCACTTCTTCCGGTTCGACTCCGACCATCATCTCTTCTTTTCTCGGAAGCATCGTGACGGCTTCTTCCGGACAAATATTCCAGCACTTGGTGCAGGCGACACATTTTCCCTCATCTACCTGTGCCTTATTGTCTGACATACAGATCGCTGCAGAGGGGCATATCGTTTCGCATTTCTTACATCCGGTGCATTTTATTTCATCTATTTGCGACAGAAAGTTGACTGATTTCATCTTGTTTCCCTCTTTTCCGTAAAGCCTTATCCGTCTATAAAAACATGCTCTTCACAGAACCAAAATGAAGAACGTGAGAGATCGATAAACTGCTTTTCATCATTGAGGAGTTCTTCGGATGCTTCTATACCCTCCGGTGTTAAAGATGCCGCTTCAAGCTCCTCGATGCTGTCCCACCAGATTTCAACGACACCGTCGTACTGCTCCATGGCATCCCTTGTTTCCCTCAGTATTTCATTGAAGGGGGTATCCAGTGTGTGATTCTGGACATATTTTTTGGCATTTAATTTTGGGAGGTTTTTTCGGGCAAGAGGACCGTGTTTTTCTTTCCAGTACTGTTGAAATTCTTCAAGGGACAGATGGGGGAGCTTTTTCAGGGCACAAATCATTTTAATCACGGGCAGCCTCCTTTTTCTTCTTTTTTTGGGCTTGTTTTAATGCTGTTTTAAAATGCCTGCAGGCAACAAGGCATTTGGTGCACGATTCACTGTATTGTGAAACGAGCATGTTGGCAATATCCTCAACGATTCTGTGCACTGTCGCTGATCGTGTAGAAAGGTAAAATAAAAATTTGGAAAAAATATACGGCTGCAGCATCGGGTGCCGGAGGCTGAGCTTCATGCAGGATTTGATATCTATCGAGTGATCCTTTATCGCGCCGACCGGGCATGCTTTTATACAGGTGTCACATCCGTCCGGGCAGGGATCTTCAGTCACAGGGGTATCAGGGGGAAGGGGAGCACGGGTTATGACTCCTCCTAAGCGAAGAAGGTTGCCATGCTCAGGGTGTACAAGAAGAGAGTTCATGGCAATGGAACCAATCCCGGCCAACTGTCCGATATGCTTCAGGCTGACCATGCCCCTTGGCTTTCCGTCATGGATGCGCAGCGGTTCATTTGCCGGTATTTGCAAAGATGGATACCCGCTCTCTTCTTCCAGGAGTCTGGCCAACTGAAATGATGTCTGGTTCATGAGATGAAAGTTGGTCCAAAAGGAGCGCATATAGTAGTTCTCCCTGAGAGTGCCGGGAGTCGCGAAAAATGATCCGGAAGGGAGACGCTGAGCGAAAATCACCACAGATTTGGCATCGGGCAGCTGATCCTCCGGGGTAAAGCCCGGAGGTGCTTTTTCATTGACAATATCGGTATCAGCAACTCCGCACAGGTCCATGCCCATCTCTTTTGTTAACTGTATTACTTTATTTTTCAGTTCATCCATGTGTCCTCCGTAAAGAAAAATGTTATGAAATGCCGGGCTGTAGAAATTGAATCGGTTGTGTGCCGATCATCGTATGATCGTTTTGAGTATTATCGAATTGACAAAACGCGTCAAGGGGAATTACTAATAAAATCAGCTTTGGCAAAAAGATGATACTGGTATCAACTAATCAAGGAGATTTAATTATGGAAGGCTGGACAGAGGAAGAGATTGAGAACTCAAGTTGCAGATGAACTGGACGGATCACTCTGATACCGGTTTTTTGTGCAGGGAACCGGAAATTGCTGCCCAGGCCAGCCGTGACCTTAAACCTGATTGAAGGTTTTAAAATCGGTACTCACGCCAGGTCCTTTTTTATGGCTGATAATCCGTACGGCTGATAATTTCATCCTGAACCATCGGGCTGAGTGCAACAAATCGAATCGAAAAACCAGCGGGCCTGACAATTAAATCCGGATATCTTTCGGGATTTGTTTTTGCTTCCAATAACTCGGATTTGTCAAGGATATTGCACTGTAAGTGCATTCCGCCCTGATCAAAAAATGTCGTCATAAGAGATTCAAAGTTCTGAATTCCATTTTCACCGGCGAAGAAACGCGGACTGAACTCCAGATTTAACGCTGCTCCGTTGGTTATCAGGCCATAGTCAATTTTGGCCGCAGAGTTCAGGGCTGCGGTCGGTCCTGATCGATTCATTCCCTGGGCGGGTGAGATGCCAACAGAAAGGGGCTCTCCCATTTTTCTGCCTGAAGGCATCGCGGCATCCGTCATACCAAAGGCAACGTGGCCGCTTGAAGAGAAAAATCCCGGCTGATACTTTCCTCCACGATATGTTTTGTATTTGCGGACTTCATTACAAAAGATATCGACCACCTCTTTTGCGAATCGGTCAGCGTTATTGTCATCGTTCCCGAACTTCGGATATTTATGAATAAGGGTTTGCCTCAGCGCTTCGTCACCTTCAAAATTTTTTGACATGGCATCCAAAAGATTTCTCATAGTAGATGTTTTATTTTTAAAAACAGCCTTGTCGATTGCAGCAAGAGAGTCACCCACACTTGCCATTCCGATACCCTGGATGGCTGTGTAGTTATACACGGCGCCTCCACATAAAATGTCCTTGCCTTCAGCCAGACAGTTTTCGGTAAGGGATGAGATAAATGGCAGAGGACGATATTCCGCATGAATTTTTGCCAAAACCTCCATGCCCTCAACCATCTTCTTGACCTGATAGTTCATCTGGGTTTTGAAAGCATCTATCAGATCATCAACAGATTCCATCTCCTCCGGGTCCATGGTCGCAGGCCCCATCTGTTCGCCGCCCTGAAAGAAGGACATAAAGTTGTCCGAGAGTTTTTTCCCCTGGTTAAGTGCCAATTCAAGGCAATAACCAAAATCGAGCAGGGCTGCGTTGGCTGAATTGCATGTTTTCCCGGGAACACCCAGTTCCACACATCCAATAACGCCATATCCGGCAGCATCATCAGGCTGTATACCCCATTTCCTCAGAGCCGGGATAATAATATCATCGTTGAATATCTGAAGATTTCCCTTGCCGGAAGACGCAGATTGGGAGACTCTTTTCAAAAACTCAGGATTGGTATTGCGGTGTATTCGAACTCCGAAGTTGGGTTCCTGCATGCATATCCTTTCGCGTGCATCAATAGCCAGAAAGGATAGTTCGTTGACAACATCATTTCCTTTCTCATCCACTCCTCCAATGATTAAATTGGTTGCACTCTGCGTGCTGCAAAAGGCCAGATCACCCGCAAAATCAAAGCATGGTGCGGTAGAGTTCAGCTTGATAAAGAAGCACTCAAGAATCGTTTGCGCCCTTTCTCTTGAAATACGGCCTGCTTTCAAATCTTTTTTATAAAGAGGATAGAGGTATCTGTCTATGCCCCCGAATGATATGGACTTTTCATAGTCTTCAATCTGGGCGACGATATGAATAAAATATATCGACTGAAGTCCTTCCCGGAAAGTCGCTGCCGGCTCTGCGGGGACCTTTCGGCAAATTATGGATATCTCCTCCAGATTCTTTCTTTTCTTTTCTTCGGGTTCTTTTGTTGCTGAAAGTGCGGCCTTCTTTGAATATCTTTCCGCAAAATCAATCACAGCCTGACATGACATTTTAGCCGCGAGATAAAATTCACGTTTTTGAATATCAGCTTCCTCAATCCGGTTCAGGTGTTCTTCTATCTCTTTCAAAATTCCAGTCAAGCCGAGCCTGATTACTTTTTCGTGATTTAAAAGTATATGCCCGATTCCTGCGACCTCCGTCAGTACCATTCCACTTCCGAGTATGTTTGCCCTTTTATTCAGATTTTCAGTCCATCGAGATTGAGCAAAATCCTCCAGGGTTTTCTCTGACCAAAATGGTATAATATCATTCTTAAGCTCTTCCAGATCATTTTTATCTATGTAAAAGGGATTTGTGTCACGATTCGATATTTCGTCAAGCTCAGGCCAGATTCGTCCGTTGCAGTCCGGATAGAAACCGCCGCCTATTTCCTTGCTGGTAGCAGACCCAACAATGAGTTCTCCGTCCCAGATATTCAAAGTAATATTTTTAAGAATCGTTCGCAAAGCCTCAGCCCTTCGAACTATCATAGACTGCCCATTCGTTGTTTTGAAACTCTTCGTGAGGTATCGGGATCTTTCAATACAGATTTCAGGAGTCAAACCGGTTAATCTTTCTTTTAATTTTAATGTATCCGTCATGTTTTGTTCCTCCCTTCAGTGCTGAAGATCTGTATGTAATAAAGATATATAGCGAAATTAATTTTAATCGTCAACGGATTTGCAAAAAAAGGAATTTGCTCTACCCGGGCTGTTATCTTTTATCGTAAATATCACTTCATCTTCAATTACGGTATCTTTCGTGCAATAATGAGGAGGGTCTGCGGACGATGGGTTTTAGGTGCGATCTGTCCGATCTTATAGCGAAGTAGATATTCAGAGTAGCTGTATAGTAATCGAAAACTCTTTTTCAGGATCGAATCGCTTATGCCTGGCTGCATATTATTAGCGGATAGACTTTTGGTGTCTACACTGTCATGAGAAGGCTTTTGCGGTTGTTTATATTTTGCGATACAGTTTTTAATGGAATTTTTTTCTATCGAGTATGCATTTAATGCGATCAACTGCGGCAGGATCGAATACCGGTAAATTCTTATAAATTCAAAA
>JAQYVL010000276.1 GCA_030145525.1 Desulfobacterales bacterium | reverse complement strand
GTTTTTATGGGTCCCTGTGACCTTTGCCGTTCTGTTCCCGCTGACTGTCATAGTTTATTTTCTTTGGCTCAGGGAGAAAAATTTGACTCATAGTATCTAAACTGATGAGAAATATCCAAAAAGAGAAAGATTGAGAAAGTTGAACAAGACGCTGCCTTTTTCAATGTTGAGATCTCCGTTCATATCTACTGGAAAATCACTTCAGAAAAAATTGGGGATTCATCTTTGCTATCTGCTTTGATGCCTTTCAACCGAAAGTATTAGATTTTCACATCTGATCGGTAGGGAAAGACAGAAACTAATTACTAAGGCAGTAAGATCAAATCTCGGTTTTTACATTTTTTATTAACTTAGCGATCTTTGCGGCTTTTTGAACACCTAAAGTAAATAGTCAGAATGTGAAATCCCGCTATGCGGGAGCGTGATATTTTGACTTAATACGAGACCAAAAATCGATTTTACCCCAGAGCCACATCCAGCATCATCATCGCTGCGAATCCGAGCATTGTGCCGAGGGTCGCGAGGTCTCCATTACCTCCTACCTGGGATTCCGGGATAACCTCCTCAACGACAACGAATATCATGGCGCCGGCTGCAAAGCTTAAGGCATAGGGAAGAATCGGAAGAAAAAATATAACTGCGACCGCGCCGATAACACCCGCAACCGGTTCGACAGCTCCGGATAGCTGACCATACCAGAAACTTTTAAGCCTTGACATCTTTTCACGTCTCAAAGGAAGGGCGACGGCAATTCCTTCCGGAAAATTTTGAAGGCCGATCCCTATGGCAAGGGCAATCGCGGCTCCGATCGAGGCAGTGGCATGACCTGATGCCGCGGCTCCGAAACCAATCCCTACTGCAAGCCCTTCCGGGATGTTGTGGAGGGTGATGGCCAGCACCAGCAGAGTGCTTCTCTGCCAGGATGTTTTGATACCTTCGGAATCACTTTCAGGAAATCCAAGGTGGAGATGCGGAAGTATTTTGTCTACGAGGCGCATGAAGACGCCTCCTCCCAGAAATCCGACGGCAGCGGGAAACCATCCCGGGAGGCCTGCGGCTTCAGCCATTTCAATGGAAGGCGCAAGGAGGGACCAGAAGCTGGCGGCAATCATGACCCCTGCTGCAAATCCAAGCATAAAATCAAGCAGCTTGCGATTAATCGTTTTGGTAAAAAAAACGAATGATGCACCGGCGGCCGTAACGCCCCATGTGAAGAGCGTCGCAATTAAGGCCTGGGTTGTTGGGTCGAAATTTTGAAAAAAAGCGGTCAGAGTTGAATCCATAGCCGTTAACAGCTCCCAGGTATGAATTGTTAACCTTTTCGAATTTATCCGGTTTTCAGGCTTAGCTTTTCAAAGAGTTCTGTTTCAAAGTCTGTGATTTCTGCCATTTTTTTTGCAGCATGCTTCCAGACATCTTTTGATTTCGGTTCCTTTGAAGCAGTCAGGAGAAGATCAGACAGCATTGTCCAGCTTTCGGCTGACTTTTCAGCAAGAGAGATGACATCTTTACTGACCATATCAGGTACAAGATGATGTGCCCAGCCCAGGAAAGTCGCGTACATCTTTCGAAAGTTGCCGCCGCCGGTTCCAAATTTTTCGATACACTGTGCATTGTAAACAGCAAGCTTGCCAGCGTCTTCCCGCTCGTGCCAGTCTGGAAGATCATCTGTGAAGGCCTTCAATCCATCGATGCCGGTAGCAACAACCGTATTCTCATCTATGGTAGCCCCCAGCAGTTCCATCTGGGATGTATCTTTTCCGATCATGCGGTCAACATTTCTTTTGAGGGCCTGAATTGCCGCTTCTTCCATAGAATTCCTGACTTTTGTATCAAAAAATTTCCCCCAGAGATTGAAAGTAGTGATTCCGGTATCCGGATTTCTACTCTTGGCAAGCGCTTTGTAGGAGCATCTTTGAGGTTCGGGGTCGACCCGGTCAGCGATAAAGGCGGATTCGTTCTGATCATCAAAACCCAGTAAAACAAATCGATGGGCCGGAAAACGCACCTTGTAATCACGATAGTCAAGATAAAAAATGTCGCCGGTTAGCATTGTGGGAAATCCGTTCCGAACCTCATTCTGCACATCCATCCATGCTTTATGGTTATCCATCTCAGGCTGCTCACGGTAGTCTATGCCGAGTGATTGAGCGGCATCAACTTCCATTGTGATACTGCGGCCGAAAATCGACACAGCCGGATCAAATTTATCGTTCTTAATGAACATGGACTCAACGCCGGACCCCAGCCCAAAGGTGACCTCTTCGTTCAGTTCCAGATTGCAATAATGGTATAATAGATTTCTCATTGCAGTGCTTCCGCAATGCTGGCCGGGTAAATTCCTGTAATTTTCGACAATCGTTTCCATAGAGCCTCGAACGGTAATTTTGAATAAAAATACTTTTAAATCGATATGTTAAATCATCACGGTGACCATTTTATCCATTGCCCATTGCAGGAGAAACAAAACGAATGAGGCTCCGGATAGTTTTTTTGATTGACTAATTCGGTTTCTAACGGCGTAATAATGAACAAATCCGGGTTGGAACAAGCTGTCAATCTTTAGAAATATACTTATCAATATCTGCAGGGATTGTAAAGAGAGGTTTCCTCTCTATGTCAGATCGGATTTTAACGAATTTCTATTTCAGGTGCATGCTATGAAACGAAACAAAAAATATTCTTTATTGTTTGAACCGGCGGCATTTCTTTTACTGATTGTCATGATGCCGTTAGCAGCTGCCGTTCGTCTGAATCCGGCGTATCTTAAACCGATATTGAAAACAAATATCTTGTTCCTTGCTGTTTTATGTTTTATTTTTTGTTTCGACATTTTTTTTAATCTGCACACCGCCTTTGCAGATACTGAAAATAATCTGTATTTTACGGCTAAAAGTTTTACATGGAAGGAGTTTTTAAGCAATGAAACGCTGCTGAAAGAATCAGGGCCTCTCTATGGGTTCGGTTTTTCAGGTAAAGTGGGAGGAAGCATTTCACGGCCGATCGCTTTTCATTATAAGATCGAAGGGTTTACGGGCTATATCGATTATGATGGGCAAACTCAAGAAAGAATACCCATAACAACCGATACACGTTATATAGGTCTAAAAACCGAGATCGGCGGGGGATGGAAAATTTTTGCAGGACAGAGCGGATTCTCTTTTGAACCTATTGCGGGATTTGGGTATAGATGGTGGTTAAGAGACATAACGGATTCCAGTAGTGGAATCGGATCTGGTTATGAAGAGATGTGGAGAAGTTATTACGGTCGATTGGGTATCCGAGGTGAAAAAATCAGCTCCGACGAATTCAAAATATTTATAGAAGCGGCAGCAATAATTCCTCTTTACAATGAGAACAAGGTTTATTTAAGTGACTTCGGCCTTGGAACGGTTACGGTTGAGCCGGGCAATAAGAATTCTCTTTGGGTTGAAGTGGGGATGAAGTCCAAGAAACTCAGCGTGAGTGTGTTTTATGAGGGACTCAGGTTTTCAGAATCCGATAACGTAGGTCATTTCCAGTTTTTTCAGCCTGAGTCTGAAGCTGATATATACGGTGTGAATATTGGTTTTACTTTTTAATTGTTTTGATAGCGCTGCCGGGCCTGTTATGCAGAAAATCATAAAAGAAAATATTGCATATTTTATTTTTTCAGAAGATAAATATAATTTAGATAGAAGTCCCATGAATGGCAAAATTTCGTAAATACCAATTTTACCGGACAGCATAAGGAGAATGAAGGTATGGGAAAATGGATGGATGGATATCTTGAAAAACTTGAAATGAAGAAGCTATCAAGCCTAATGGGCGGCGGTCAGGAGCGGATCGATCTCCAGCATTCCCTGGGTAAGCTTACCGCCAGAGAACGGATTGACCGGCTTGTTGACCCGGATACCTTTGATGAAATCGGCGCTCTTGTCACAGACAGCCGCCAGCCTTTGGACGGCAAGCTGAGGCCAAGCCCGGCCGAAGGTGTGATCATGGGATTTGGAAAGGTGGATGGTCGGTCAGCCATGATTTTTTCTTTGGATTATACGGTGATGTCCGGTTCACTGGGCGATCAGGCCGCCTGGAAACTTGCGGAGCTTGTTGAGATGGCTGGAGAAAGGCGTATGCCGATTATCGGGATGATGGACTCGGCAGGAGAGAGAATCAGCATTCGAAACGGCCATTCCGGATTAAACGGGCTTGCCCGCTTTATCAGGAACTACTGTATTTATTCCGGCGTAGTACCGAGAATCATGCTTCTTTTGGGGCCATGCACCGGGGTGCTCTCTTCTATACCTGCTTTGTCTGATTTTTTAATCATTAACGAGGAAACCGGATTTCTCTGGCTTGGCGGAGAGAAAAAAACAGAAGATGCCGGAAATGCTGAGTTCCACATGGAAAAATCAGGTCAATGCGATCTTATTGCCGAAAACGATGAAGATGCCATTGACATGGCAAAGAAGCTTTTTGCCTTTCTTCCGCAAAACTGCTGGGAAAAACCCGCTGATATCGAAACCGGTGATGACCCGAAGCGAAGAGAGGAGAGCCTGCTCGATGTCATGCCGGATAATCCAAAGTTTACGTATGATATACATGATATCATCGAAAAAATTGTGGATAATGGTGAATTTTTTGAACTGAAGGAAGACTTCGCCACCCATCTGGTTATTGGTTTTGCCAGGTTCAACGGGAAGGTTGCAGGGATCGCGGCAAACAATCCGGATGAGATGAGTGGTGTTTTTGAAATCGACTCCTCGGATAAATATGACCGGTTTATCATGTTTCTGGATGCCTTTAATATCCCCCTGATCAATCTGGTTGACTCTACTGCTTATGTACCGGGCGACAAATGGGAACGGCTCGGGATCATCAGGCACGGCGCAAAAAACCTGCTTTCCTACTCTCATCTGACAAATCAGAAAGTTACAATTGTCCTTAGAAGGGCGTATGGCGGAGCAAATATCGTTATGGGGTGCGCCCGGATGAATCCTGACTTTATTATGGGCTGGCCCACAGGGGAGTTTGCTCCTACCGGACCGGAGGCCATCGTACAGGCAGTTTTTCATAAAGAGCTCGATAAGGCCAGGGAAAAAGGGAAGTACGAAGAGACGTATGATATGTTTGTAAGTCTTATAAGAGACCGGATGAACGTTTTGAATCTGTCAAAAGACTGGACTTCCTACTATATGATACAAAAACCGGTGGATCCGAGAGACACCCGTTCCGCAATTATCACGGCCCTTGAGGCCACTTCTGAAAAATATGAAGAGTTACCTGACAAGAGACGGTATATCAAACCGGCGTAACCAGTGCAAAGAGGTATGAGAACATGGCTGAAAGAATGGAACAGGCGATAAAACGATTACGGGAAATCCATGAGAAAAACCTTATCGGCGGCGGTGAAAAACATGTTGAAAGACAGCATAGACGGGGAAAGCTGCTCGCCAGAGAAAGAATTGACGTACTCCTCGATCCGGGAACCTTTCATGAGATCGGGTCCTGTGTCAATACGACGGGTATGAGAATGGACGGCAGAAAATCTGAAGCGCCGTGTGATGGAGCTGTCATGGGCACCGGAATGATTGATGGAAGGATGATAGCTGTTTACGCCAGTGATTTTACGGTGCTTGGCGGTTCAATCGGCATGCAGCATCTGCAAAAATGTGCCGAAATGATCAATATGGCTGCCAAATGGGGGATTCCCATGATCTGGCTGCTCGACTCCTCCGGAGGAAGACTCGGCTATCTGGATGTTATGATCGCAGGCATTGACTGGTACTTTTGCCTGATATCCCGGTATTCAGGTGTGATCCCGCAAATCAATGTACTTATGGGGCCGTGTATTGCCGGGCAGGCGTATGCTCCGACCCTTTGCGATTTCCTGCTGATGAGTAGGGAAACCGCCAATCTCTGGCTTGCAGGCCCAAGACAGGCCAAGGCAGCCACGTCGGAAGAGTTCGACAAAAGCGTGGGCAGCGCGGATTATCATATGAAATACAGCGGTACATGTGATGTGGTTGGAGACAATGACGAAAAGACGATTCAAAAAGCCAGAGAACTTTTGAGTTTCCTGCCTTTGAACTTTCAGGAAAAACCGCCGTACAAAGAGCCTTCGGATGATCCGAACCGTATGGTTGATGATATCATAAGCATTGTTCCGGATGATTATGCGCAAAAATACGATATGCATGATGTGATTGAGCTGCTTGTAGACGATGGCAATTATTTTGAGGTCAAAGATGAATATGCGAAAAATCTGATCACCTGTTTCTGCAGGTTCGACGGCGAAGTTGTCGGTCTGGTGGCCAATAACCCGAAAGAACCCGGAAGTATCCTGGAAATCAATTCCTGTGACAAGTATTACCGCTTTTTACAGGTTCTGGATGCCTATCATATACCGCTTGTAAATCTTGTGGATACACCCGCATATGTTCCCGGCGAGGATCAGGAGGCGATAGGGCTGCTGCGTCATTTCGGCAAAATAGCTGATGCATATGCTACCTCAACCATTCCCAAAATAAGCGTCATTTTAAGGGAATCTTATGCCGATGCCGGAAGCATCATCATGGGAGGGGCAAAAAGCATGGGAACAGATTTTTGCTTTGCCTGGCCCATTGCACAATTTGCAGTTGAAGCATCGGAAATTGACTACAGAAAAGCATATGGAAAAGGTGTTGAAGAAGATGCCTATGAAGGATACCTGAACTGGTCAAGGGAAAAGGTCGACGTTTTTGATGTGGCTGCCGGGTATACAACCGAAATGGTGGATGAGATCATTGAACCGAAGAACACCAGGGTAAAGATCATAAACGCCGTGAAAATGACCAGAAACAAAATGGAAAAATTGCCCAAAAGGGCAAAAATGCACGGGACACCGCCTACATAATTTTACCTAAAGTGAGCGTTTTAAATTTTAAGAATTTTGAATTGTAAAAAGTCAAAATTTTCATGACAGAGAAGCGTAAGGAGGAAAAAATGTCGGATAGCAAGGGGATAGAAGTAAGAGCAAAAATGTCGGGCATATTTTACAGAAAGCCGGCGCCTGAAGAACCGTCTTATGTGGAAGTCGGTACTGTTGTAAAGAAAAAGCAGATTATTGCACTTCTGGAAACCATGAAGGTTTTCCAGAAGGTCAAATCTCCGGCTGACGGAAAAATCGTTGAGATTCTCGTTGAAAATGAAACACCGGTAAAAGACGACGAACTGATGTTTATTATCGAGAAGGGATAGCAGATAATGTTTTCAAAGATACTTGTCGCAAACAGAGGCGAAATCGCACTCAGGGTTATCCGGGCCTGCAAAGATCTGTGTATAAAAAGTGTCGCAGTCTATTCTGAAGCCGATGAAAATTCGCTGCATGTCAAACTGGCTGATGAACAAGTATGCATCGGTCCCGCGATAAGCACAAAAAGTTATCTGAATATTCAAAATATCATAAAAGCCGCAAAGGAAACCGATGCCGATGCAATACATCCGGGATACGGATATCTGGCGGAAAAGGAAGAGTTTGCCGTTGAATGTGAAAAAAACGGGATTGTTTTTATCGGCCCGACACCTGAAAATTTGAATCTGGCAGGGGATAAAATTGTTGCCAAAAAGATCATGATGGAAGCAGGTATACCTGTCATACCAGCCAGCCCGGGGAGTGTTGAAACCATTCACGATGCAAAAAAAATCTGTCATGAAATGGGTTATCCGGTGATGGTCAAGGCATCAGGCGGCGGCGGAGGCAGAGGAATCAAGATCTGTAAAAATGAGGAAGAACTGATTGAAGACTTTCCCATGGCCAAAATCGAAGGCCGGACCGCTTTCGGCAACGACGAAGTTTATATAGAAAAATTCATCCGGGAACCGAGACACATTGAATTTCAGATTCTGGCCGACAAATTTGGCAATATTGCTCATCTCGGAGAGCGTGAGTGCACCATACAGCGCCGGTATCAGAAGCTCATTGAAGAGGCACCGTCACCGGCGCTGACGCAGGAACTGAGGAATGAGATGGGTGAGGCTGCGGTTAAGGCGGTCAAAGCTGTCGATTATGTTAATGCCGGTACCGTTGAATTCCTCCTCGACAAACACGGAAAGTTTTATTTTATGGAAGTCAATTCCAGGATACAGGTAGAACATCCGGTTACGGAACTTACAACAGGGATCGATCTTATTACAGAGCAGATAAGACTTGCAGCCGGTGAAAAGCTTGGATATTCCTTCAATGATCTATCCATAAGGGGCTGGGCCATTGAATGCAGAATCAATGCCGAGGATCCGGAAAGGAACTTTCTCCCTTCACCCGGAACGATTGAGAGGTATCATGCGCCGGCCGGTTTTGGTGTAAGGCTGGATACCCATTTGTACCAGGGGTATGAACTTCCCATATACTATGATTCATTAATTGCCAAGCTCATCTCCTTCAATCTTTCAAGAAAAGGGGCAATCCGGGTGATGAAAAGAGCGCTGGAAGAATTCAAGGTTGAACCACTAAAAACAACCATCCCGCTTTATCTTAAAGTGATGGATGATCCTGATTTCAAAGACGGTAAGTTTGATACCGGTTACATCGAAAAATTTTTGCCCGATGAAGAAGAAGGTGACGACGATGATTGTGAATAGCCGAATCGAGTTATTTTATATCGCAGATTTCGCGATATGTTACCAAAATTTTGAATCCTCAATAATTGAATATTTTCTCCATAGGCAAAAAAAATTCATGCCCCCTGAAAGTCAACACAATCTGACAGTTAAGGATTTATTATGGAGCATGTTGTAATAATAGGGAATGGGATCGCCGGCATAACAGCTGCCCGGCATATACGAAAGCATTCCAATAGACGATTAACGGTCATTTCCGATGAATCAAAACATTTTTTTTCGCGGCCTGCTTTGATGTATATCTATATGGGTCACATGAAGTATGAACAAACAAAACCCTATGAGGATTGGTTCTGGAAAGAAAACGCAATCGATCTGGTGTGCGACCGCGTAAGAAAAATAGATACTAAAGGGAAAAAGGCAATTTTGCGGTCAGGATCTTCCATCCCGTTTGACAAACTGATCATTGCAACAGGTTCGAAACCTAATAAATTCGGTTGGCCGGGCCAGGATTTAAATGGTGTTCAGGGGTTTTACAGCCTGCAGGATTTAGAAGCTGTCAAAAAGAGCACAGCAGGAATTCGACAGGCCGTAATCGTCGGCGGCGGCCTCATCGGAGTTGAACTGGCGGAAATGCTGGTTACACGCGGTATTAGCGTGATTTTCATGGTGCGTGAAACGCACTTCTGGGGAGTCGTATTGCCGGAAGAAGAAGGAGACCTTGTTGCGCGTCACATAAAAAATCATCATGTGGATCTTCAATTTGAGACCGAGCTCAAAGAAATTGTCGGGGATTCGGATGGAAAAGTCAGTGCCGTTATTACCGGTAAAGGGGAAAAGGTTCCGTGTTCTTTTGTCGGCCTGACGGTCGGGGTGAGCCCTAACATCGATTTTATAAAAAATACGGCGATTGAAACCGATCGCGGAGTTTTGATCAATTCCTGTTTTGAAACCAGTATTGAAGACATATATGCCATTGGCGACTGCGCCCAGTTTCGTGAGCCGTCTACCGGGCGAAGACCTGTTGAGCAGGTCTGGTATACAGGAAAGATGCACGGGGAAACGGTTGCAAGAACGATTTGCGGAAAGGAAACACCCTACATGCCGGGGATTTGGTTTAACTCTGCAAAATTTTTCGATATTGAGTATCAAACCTATGGGACAGTCATGAGTCAGCAAAAGGAAGGAGAAAAAAGTTTCTACTGGGAAAATCCAAAGGGTGATAAATGCGTTCGGATCGTATTCGATTCCACAACTCAGGCGGTTTTGGGCTTTAATTTTTTCGGCATAAGAGCAAGGCACACGACATGCGAATACTGGATTGCAAACAGGGAAAAACTTCCGAATGTATTGTGCAGCATGGCTGCATCGAATTTTGATCCGGAATTTTTTAAATGTTTTGAAAAAGATATCATCAGTCAATACAATTCGGAAAACCCGGGTAGGATGATCACATTGAAAACAAAAAAAGGATTGTTCTCAAATCGTTTAACATAAAACTTCCAAGAAGGATATAAATGTCTCCACCCCAAAAGCATACTCAGCCTGTCAGGAGTCGATCTCAGCGTATCGGACTTCTGCTTTTCTTTCCGGGTTTCATAATTGCATTGATTGGGGCTCTCGGGGCCGGATCCATCTATCCAAAACTGTTTTTTTTAGCGAGTTTATGCTTCATCACAATCGGAAGTTTTTTATATTTTTCGGCTGCATATCTTTCAGCTCCGGCGGGAATCAGAAACAACCGGATTATGTTTGCCAGCCTCTCATCCAGGGGGAGCATCGGCGTTATTATCGCCCTTTTTTTCATTGCGTTTTACATATTGATGTACTGGTTTCCGTTTTACCTGGAGCATTTTATCGCCATGTTTCATCCCTTGAGCCGGATGTTGAGGGGAAAACCGGCGGAACAGTATTTCATGTACGGGTCGCTGTATACGTTTACCATAATTATTATGGGAGCAAGGGCTTTAATGAAATACCGTCACAGCCGGTATCAAATTGTTCGTACATGCGCCGTCATATTCTCCCAGTTTGTTTTTGCCTTTCTCATACCGTCTATTTTAGCGGCTTTCAATGAACCTGAAAAATATGTCAATTACTTCTGGCCTCTGAGTTATAAAGATCTGTTCCCCTCCAATGTAAATTATCTCTTGAACTTTGAGGGGGCCATCTCCAAATTTCTTCTCGCCTGGACCATTCTTTTAACTTTTGCCGGGACACCGGTCCTGACCTTCTTCTTCGGCAAGCGCTGGTATTGTTCATGGATTTGCGGGTGTGGAGGTCTGGCAAATACCTTGGGAGATCCGTGGCGGCAGCTTTCAAGTAAAACGCTGGCTTCCTGGAAAATCGAACGGTACTCCATTTACAGCGTTTTATCACTGATCGTTATTACGACAGCAATCCTCTGGCTGAACCATTTGTTCGGCGGAGAACTGTTAGGGCAATTGAGCGGAGGTTTCATCAGGTTTTACGGGTTTGCGATAGGGATGATATTTGCCGGTGTCATTGGAACAGGGCTTTATCCGATCTTCGGGACCCGGGTCTGGTGCCGTTTTGGCTGCCCTCAGGCCGCCCTCCTCGGAATTATCCAGCGTTTTTTTTCAAGATTCAGAATTACCACAAACGGAGCCCAGTGCATGTCCTGCGGGAATTGCTCCACATACTGCGAAATGGGCATTGATGTGAGGTGGTATGCACAAAGAGGTCAGAATATTGTTCGTGCTTCCTGTGTCGGATGCGGGATGTGTTCGGCTGTCTGCCCCCGCGGCGTGCTGAATCTGGAAAACGGCCCCCTGGCCGGAAGAATAAAAAGCGACGCATTGCCCCTTATTAAATCCTTCAAATCAGGAATATAATCCTTCCATTTTTTACTATTCATTGTATTGTGAACGGTAATATTTTAGTGTATTGATGAAAAGACTTTACGGCCAGGATACAAAAGCGGACTGCAAAGGTATTGAAAATTTTAGATAAGGGGACAGATATGAAAACAGCCGGCCTTGAAACGCATTACCGGTCCTGCAATATTTGTGAAGCGATGTGCGGAATTGAAATTACAGTCAGGGAAAATCAAATCCTTTCCATCCGGGGAGATAAAAACAATGTCTTCAGCAGGGGCAGCATCTGTCCCAAAGCATTATCCATGAAAGATCTTCATGAAGATCAGGATCGCCTGCGATATCCTGTCCGGCGCACAAAAACCGGGTGGGAGCGTATCGGATGGGAGGATGCTTTTGATGAAGTTGCCCGGAGCATTAAAAAAATTCAGAGCAGTCATGGAAAAGACGCCGTTGCCATATACCACGGTAATCCGATTATGCATTCCCATAGTTCTTCCCTTTTCCTGATGCCGCTTTTTGAAAGCCTAAATACGAAAAACCGCTATGCTGCCGCATCCACAGATGAACTTCCGCTGAAACTCGCGTTATATCTGATGTTTGGACATCAGGGATTTTTTCCGATTCCTGATATCGACAGAACGGATTTTTTTCTGATTATCGGCGCGAATCCGGTAGTTTCGGGAGGAAGCTTTGTGAGCGGCCCACGGGTGGCGGAACGGATTAGAAAGATCCGAAAAAGAGGCGGAAAAGTCGTTGTCGTTGATCCCATGAGAACAAAAACAACCGCAATCGCGGATCAGCATTTTTTTATCCGTCCCGGTTTAGATGTCCTGCTGTTGCTGGCTCTAATCCATACGGTATTTGATGAAAACCTGGCAAATCTCGGAAGGCTCAAAAACTTCACTGACGGAATCGAAACACTTCAATACGCTGTGGAAGAGTTTACTCCTGAAAAGATTGCCCCGGCAGCGGGAATTGATGCAGCTGAGATCCGACGACTGGCACGTGAATTTGCAAGGGCCGAATCAGCTGTATGCTATGGCCGGCTGGGCTCATGCTCTCAGAAATTCGGATCGGTGACTTCGTGGCTGATTATTGCTTTAAATATTATTACAGGAAATTTGGATCGTTCCGGCGGCAGCATGTTTACAAAGCCGGCGGCGGATATGGCCGACATTTTATCCAGGACAGGGGAGGCCGGACAGTACGGCAACTGGTACAGCCGTGTAGGAAACCATCCGGAATTTGCAAAAGAACTTCCGATATCCGTACTGGCCGAAGAAATTTTAACGGAGGGGGAGGGGCAGGTCAAAGCGCTGGTGACCCTGGCAGGGAACCCGGTACTGTCGGCACCGAATGGCAGATTGATGGAAGAGGGGCTTAAAAAGCTGGATTTCATGGTATGCATGGACTGGTATATCAATGAAACAACCCGGTACGCCAGCATTATTCTTCCTCCTACCGGACCTTTTGACCAGTCACACTATGACATCATTATACATATGGTAACGCTGCGCAACACCGCCCATTATTCATTTCCTGTTTTTAAGCCGGAAGAGGATATGAAGCACAACTGGGAAATCCTTTTGGGCCTGGCATGCCGGTTGGAAAAAAATATCCTGAAACGTCAGGCGCTGAAGCTGATTACTCCGGACCGGCTGCTTGCTCTGATGATCCGGTTCGGTCCTTACGGGAAAAAGCTGAACCCTTTCAGTGACGGATTGACGCTCGGCAAACTCAAGAAAGCGTCTCATGGCATTGATTTGGGCCCGATGGAACCATGCCTTCCGGAACGATTGTTCAACTCATCCAGGCGCATACAACTGGCTCCGGAAGAATTTGTTGGAACCCTTTCGCGAGTAAAAGAAACATTTTTGATCGGGTCCGATTTGAAAGAAGATGGCTATGACATGATGCTGATCGGAAGAAGACATATCCTCAGCAACAATTCATGGATGCATAACAGCCGGC
>JAQYVL010000275.1 GCA_030145525.1 Desulfobacterales bacterium | reverse complement strand
TACCCATCGGCTGACAAAGCCAATGATCATGGTTGAGCCAAGAACACCGAAGGTAGCCAGCAGGCCGATAATCCACTTTTGTCTTGCCAGATTGGAGAGATTCACATGCAGGGCCCCGGCAAACAGTAAAAATGAAAGCATACCGTGCAGCAGGGTTTCATCAAAGTCAATACTTGCCAGAAGCTGGTGGGCATCTGCTTTCAGGCCGAAAGCAAAAGGCCCTATGACCACCAGCCCTAAAGATACCAAAAGGGCTATAATCATCACTCCGATGGTGGTGGGAAGACGAATGAAGCGGTGGTTCAGGTAGCTGAAACCTGCAGACAATGTGATCAGAATGGCCAGGATGTTGAATAGTTTCATTGGATCTCCGGGTATTTAATTCGACAGGCAGAAAGTAAGTGTGACGATTTTATCCCCTTCCAGGGGTTAAGTCAAATCCGGTTTTTGGGGTTCGGGTTCATCCGGTTAGCTCTTGACCAGAAGGCCCATAGCCAATATTATCAGCCAAATTGACATCGGTTATTATTTTCGCTATATATCTGAATACTTTTAAAAATACGATTCTTAATTTAAAAAAAAGCAAAAAGGAAACAGCCATGAAAAAAACATTAATCAATCCACCCGGCTCAGAAGGTATTTATCAATCCATGCAGTTTTCTCAGGCGGTTCGCATGGGTCATACGATATGGATATCCGGACAGGTGGGAATGGATGAAAAATTCCAGATGGCAGAGGGGATAGAGGCCCAGGCCCTACAGGCATTTCAGAATCTGCAGAAAGTGCTTGAGGCGGCCGGCGCAGCGGTTGAAGATGTTGTCGAACTGGTGACCTACCATATCTCCATGAAAGATATGGGGAGTTTTGCAAAAGTAAAGTCGGAGTTTTTTAAAGAAGATTATCCGGCCTGGACAGCCGTGGGTGTTAACGAACTTGTGATTCCGGGGTTACTGGTGGAAATACGGGCCACGGCGGTTGTGGAAAACAGTTGACGGGCGTCCATATTCCTGCAGCTTCTTTATCAAAGGGATATCGCTTTGCGGATTATCAGTATACACGCGATTCCAACACCATACGTTAACGGTATGAAACCAAGTAATATACCGGCTTTCAGCAATATTGAGTCAGACTCAGCCATTTCCGGTTTTATCGCCTGCAGTAAAAACCCGAATGGATTATAGAGAGCGCCGGCTATCAATGCCAATATGGCCACCTTTGAAAGGGATAATTCCAGACTGTTCAGCACCAGATAGATAACGAAAACCAGTGTTGCCATCATTACGTAGTCAACATGTGACCTTACCAGATATTTGTAACCGGGAAACAGCTTTTTTACCGGCTCCAACTTTAAATATTGTATAAGCGCCATTATCCAGCCTTCGATTAATGCGGCTAAAAAACAGACCGCTCCTGCAGCAGGCAAAAGTGACATTTCTATTTCCACAGCAACTCCCTGTTATTTTTTATTCATGCACCTGCAAATTGATGCACAAAATTTAAATAATCTCTTGTACCATTTTTGTGTCTTTTTATGGAACGTAAGATCGTTGATAAAACTTTATAGACTTGATCAGTTGATAGATCTTTAAAATTCTTTTCTAAATGTTCGTGTATAAAAGAGAACCCTTTTTCTTCTAAAGGATTGTTAAAAGCAAGTTTTTCATCTCTATAAAAATATTTATCCAGCAACAATTCTACTAGCCTTATCGCAATAGAATCATTGATATTGTTTTCATCGTCTATAATGCATATCACTTTTTCGACGAGTTCTGCAATACTTTGCAATTCAAAATCATTATCCATTTCTTTTATACTAAAATATGACCGTCATGGTCAGCCAGTCTGCGCTCAAGCTGTGAGATTTTCCGGGACAGCTCCCTGTGCTCGGAAACTGCACGACGTAAAGCAACGAATGCCCAGACAATGAAGAGGCTTAACTCTACAGCACGCGCAGAATTCAATATGCTTGCAGCCATAAGAGCACCGTGTTCGGTAAACGCCAGGGGATTAACCGATGAAAATTTCAGTCTCTCAAGGTGGTCACAATGTGTGACCACCTCAACTTTCTCCTTTTTGTTCAACTGAAACATGAAGTCTTCAGGGAAACGCTCTTTATTTCTGCGGACCGCCTGGTTTAAAACCTTCGTCGAGACGCCATAGAATTCAGCAAGATCCGAATCAATAATGACCTTTTCACCACGAATGAGCAATATCCGATTCTGTATTGTTCCGACCTTCACAATTGTCTTAGATTTAACCATGGAGAATTACCATTTCTTCATTAGGGTAACCACATTATGCGATACCATCATTATTCAGCCCAAACCGAAAGATTGCGATATGACCGGATTAAAAAATTCTTAGGATTTCATGGCATGGGTTTCCATACAACTCTCAAGAATGGCGGAAAAAAGATCGAAACACTGGTGACTCATCCTGCGGTGAGTAAGAATATGGCCCCTTCGGTTCAAAACCAGAGGATGAATGCACTGATTTTTTATATAAAAAAGTTCTTAAACAATCCGCCCGGCGTTTTAAACGCTATCCTTTTTCGCGGGGTTTCAAAACCAAAAAATAGAGCTCCCCGGGGTTTTTCATGTAACCGGCTGCAATCTCGGCATACGGGCCATCTCCCCAGAAAAGATCCGCCCTTCCCGGCCCTTTTATCGCGCCCCCGGTATCCTGATTCAGAATAAACCGGCTGAACGCTTTCCATTTCTGTATTTTCCGGCTGCCGTCCACCAGGGGTTTCTCTGACAGCATGAATCCAAGGGCCGCGGCAGGAAAAATGCGCTTTTGCAGGGCAACGGACCGGCCGGGAGTCACTTTGACGCCAAGGCATCCAAAAGGCCCGCCTTTTGCGATCCGGAAAAAAACATAGCTTGGATTGTGATTCAAAATTTTATCCACCTCATCCGGGTGCGCCTTTAGATATTCACGGATTTTCTGCATGGACATCTCCTCCCGGGAGATCTTCTCTTCTCTTATGAGAAGGGCTCCGATGCTTTTATATGGATGACCGTTTGTGGCATGATAATTAACATTCAAAGGCACTCCGTTTTCCAGATAGATTTTCCCGGATCCCTGTATCTGAAGAAAAAACAGATCCGCACGATTATTTACCCATGCAATGGGGGCAGCTTTACCATTTAAATTGTTTCGGGCAATTTCTTCCCGTTCATAATATGGGACCACTTTCTGATCATTGGTGACCCTGCCGACCAGCCGTTTTTTATCTTTAAGGGCAGGATCAAAAAGGGACAGGTCGATTGACGCAAGGTCCTTTGGCATGGAAAATACCGGATATTGAAACTCAGCGCTCCTTTTAAGACTACCCGTAAGGGCAGGTTCATAATACCCGGTAAACAGCATCTCTCCGGTTTCCTCATCCCCCACAGATTTGTAGACCCTGTAGTTGGAAACGATGAACGCTTTCATCTCTTCTCCGGAAGGTTTCGATTTAAAAAATTTGAGAAAACGCTCGAGTGATGCGATCATGTGCCCGCAGTCATACGCGTCATCCCCGAACCGGAAAACCCGGTCCGACGGAATTTTTTTCAGATATGTCAGGCTCTGGATGACTCCGTGCTCAAGCCCGTCGTATCCCATATCATCGGCAAAGTCCGGATAGTCCTCAGGGGAAATTTGTTCGAGAGCTGAGCCGTCAATGATCGCCGGCTTGAAAAGTCCGCACCCGGAAAAAGACAGCGCAACGCACACCGCAAGCATAAAAAGCAGGAACTGTTTCAATAAAACAGAAGGGAAAGAACGAATTAAGATTAGCATATTAATACCTTTATACCGCAACCCGTCAACCCGGAGAACCTCCGGATTTTATTTTTATCAGAATAACATTAGACAAACTCGACATAACCATATTAATTAAAGCGCACAAGGTAAAAAATTAAAAATGTCAATATTCAGCTGGTTTCAAAACCAGCAAATGAGACAAAATCAAAGGAGTATTCAATGTCACAGCCTCCCGTAATTTTTGAAATCAAAGAAAAAATTGCCGTGATAAAACTGAACAGGCCTGATAACCGGAACAGCATGACCTTAGAAGTCATGAATGCGTTTCGCGAAGCTGTCGGCAGCGTACAGCAGGACAACAAATTGAGATGTCTGATCATTACCGGCAGCGGCTCGACTTTTTGCGCCGGGGCAGACTTTGGCAGCGGTTTTTCGGCAGAGGAAAACCGTCTTCCAAATGAAACCCTGATGAATTTTTACAAACCGTTTCTTGAAGTCCGGCGGATTGAGATACCGGTCATTGCGGCAATGAACGGTCATGCAATCGGCGGAGGAATAGGACTTGCGCTTGTCTGTGATATCCGGATTGCCGCAAAAGACGCAAAATACGGAGCCACTTTTGCCCGCCTGGGGCTGCATTCCGGAATGGCGATATCCTATATTCTGCCAAGACTCGTAGGCCCGCCTGCAGCCTGCGAGCTTTTGTTTACCGGCCGTCTGATAAATGGAGAAAAAGCAGCAGATATGGGTATTGCCAATTATGCCGTTGACTCAGACAAGGTATTTGATAAAGCATGGGAACTGGCACAGGAGATCGCGTCATGTGCGCCTGCAGCTGTCAGAATGATGAAGACCTCGATATACAGGGGACTTGGGTGGGATACCGACAATGCAGCAGCGTTTGAGGCCCACTGCCAGTCACGGACATTTGAAACAGAGGATGCCGGAGAAGGGATCAATGCCCTCTTGGAAAAAAGGGAGCCGGTATTTAAAGGCAAATAAAGGAACCATAATCATGACCCAGGTAAATGATATTGTAATGATATATTTTGAAGACGATCCTGTCGGTTTTGCAAGGGTGGAGGATATCTCGCCGGATATTAAAAAAGACTGGTATCACATAAAACTTCTTATGCTTCAGATACCCCTTCAAAACATTACATGGATATTAAAAGGTGACTATATCGAAGGGGCTGAGTTCACCATGAACGGCAATCGAATGAGGCTTGAAAAGGTTGTGGCCCCGGAGGAACCGGATAAAACCGATCCTGGTGAAACGCCTGAAGAAGAAAAAGAAAAACCGTCAAAACCGGGAAAGGTGATATCCTTTACGGACAGGAAAAAAAATAATAATCTATAGTGGTTCTCAGCAATATTTTCCGATTGAAAGTCGATCAAGAGCCTCCTCGTTCGTTGATTGCAGCATTTGGAGTGTTCTAATCATTTGCTCCGCTAAATTTGAAAAACTCGGTCGCGAGTTCCCTCAGACAGTTTCAAATTTGGCGCTCCGCTTCATTAAGAACACTTTCCAAATGACTTCAATAGACTTCACTCAGAGGCTAC
>JAQYVL010000274.1 GCA_030145525.1 Desulfobacterales bacterium | reverse complement strand
AAAGGATATTATTGAAGTCGTGTGCGATCCCGCCGGCCAGCGTTCCTATAGCTTCCATTTTCTGAACATGATGAAACTGCTTTTCCAGCTTGTTCT
This sequence comes from Desulfobacterales bacterium, assembly GCA_030145525.1. Classification (GTDB taxonomy): domain Bacteria; phylum Desulfobacterota; class Desulfobacteria; order Desulfobacterales; family SURF-7; genus JAQYVL01. The sequence continues at coordinate 6,596 of JAQYVL010000274.1, read as the reverse complement.
GCCCTTCTTCCGCGCGAAGCCGCTTCGAAATGTCAGTAATGATGGATATAAGTCCGATGATATTTCCTTCATTGTCTTTTTTATAATTCCAGTCGGATTGAATATCAATGATACGGCCTTCCCTGGTCATGCAATTACTCAGATACGGGATCCGTGCGGGTTCTTCCCGAATCAAGGTTGCAAGAAAATTCCGCATCTCTATCCTTTCTCTTTCCGACACCATGAGATCGAAAACAGATTTCCCGGTCAGCTCTCCATTTTCATAATCAAAAATACTGTGCAGCGCCGAATTGGCAAAAGTGATACGCCCCCTCGTATTGATTTCCTGAATCCCATGGGGGATTGTCTCAACAAGTTCCCGGTAACGTTTTTCACTCTCCCGGAGGGCGTCTTCAATACTTTTACCATAAGAAATATCAATGGATGTGATAATCGCTCCCCCGGAAAAGGGTGACATGCGGATATGCAGAAATCGGTTGTCATATTTTCGTTCCGGAAACTCTTTTGAGTTACCGGATTTGATACATTCCATCAATTCGGCATGCATGTCTATATCATGTTTTGACGCAAAATCTTTGTACATGATGTCACCGATATTCGGAAGCCGGAACTCCGACATCTCTTTTGCAAGATTATATCCGATTACTTTTGCATTATGGTCTACAATTACTGTTTCGATAGGATTATTTTCAAATAATGCCCGATAACGCGCCTCGCTTTCTCTTAGCGCTTGTTCCACCCGCTTTCTTTTGGTTATATCAATTGAGGTTATAATAGCCCCCCCGGGGAAAGGGGATATCCGGATATCAAGAAATCTGCCATAATACTGCTGCTCGGGAAACTCACCTGGAATGCCGGATTTAATGCATTGCTTCAACTCTTTCAGCATATCGATCTTATGTTTCCCGGCATAATCCTTGTACATAATATCCCCGATATTCGGGAGGCTGCTCTCGGGCTGACCTTCTGCCAAATTGTACCCGGTCACCATTGCTTTTTTATCAACGATGATCGTTTCAATGGGGTTATTTTCAAACAGCGCACGATATCTTTCCTCACTTTCCCGAAGTGCTTTTTCAACCCTTTTGCGGCCTTCAATCTCTTGCTTTAATTGTTTGTTCGCTTGAAGCAAATCCTTTGTCCGCTCATTCGCACGCTGCTCAAGCTCCGCTTGAGTTTTGAGCAGCTCTTTCTCGACTATTTTTCGATCTGTCAGGTCACGTGCAAAAGTATTAATACTTATCAGTTCTCCAGCTTCATTATATAAAAAATTGACCGCCCAAAGCATATAGTGAATCGCATTGGAACTAAGATTTATCTGGCGCACTTCACAGTTGACATTCCGAAGCTTATTTTTCATCCATTCTTTGAAATCAGTCTTTACTGTATTTCGATCTTCAGGATGGACAAACTCAAATATTGATCTGCCTATGCATTGCTCCATCCCTACGCCAAAAACATTTTCAGCCACATGGTTTACATATGAAAAACGCCCTCTTCCATCCAATTTCGCGATAAGGACCTCTGTTTCTTCAACAAGTTCGCGAAATCGATCCTCGCTTTCCTGTAAAGCTTTCTCTGCCTCTTTACGTCTTACGATCTCATTTTGCAGGGAGCTGTCACTTTCTAAAACATGTATATTTTGATTTTTCATTCAAAGCACCCTATCTGATGTTTTTTGGAGATAATGATGGAATTAAAATAAACTACAAGCCAAGAATTTAACTTTCCTTCCAGACGTGTAAACGAAATTCAAAGAACTAATGACGGGGGCAAGCATTTCAACCGTTATACGAATCATATTGAAGCGGAAATCTATCGGTGTGTTTGAATTCAAAAAGTTTATTCGTTCGCAGGATGAGTTGTTTCGTAATATTTATGGACCATCGCACAAACAGACTCCAATTTCAAATATAGCATCTTTACTGATTTGACTTTTGAACCGTTTCCGGTTTAATAAAGAAAAAGATTCTCATGGGAGCAGTTAACCGCCCTGAACAGAAACATAATCATATCAATATAAATTTGACAAAAGTAAATCAGGCATAAGGGGCTAAAATGAAAAAACGGCTGTTAATTCCGGTTCAAGTTCTGCTGTTGAGCCTGCTGGTTGGATGTGTTTCCACCCAGCAGACTATTTACAATCTTGCGATTGACTATGAAAGGAGTCGATCGGATCTGGTGTATAAAACGGTTGAGGTAGACGGGGAAAAAGTTTCATACCTGGAACGTGAAGGAGAGGGAGAAACAGTTGTACTTCTACACGGATTTACGGCTGATAAAAACAACTGGCTCCGGTTTGTAAGAAATCTTCCGGAAAAATATCGTGTGCTGGCAATAGATATGCCGGGGCATGGAGACAATGTTAAGGATATTACCCGAAATTACAGCCCTTTTTCTTTGAGCCTTGGTTTTGCGAAAACCGTTGACGCAATCGGGATTAAACGATTCCACATAGCAGGAAACTCTCTTGGCGGGCTTGTATCCAAAATTTATGCTTCCAGACATCCGGACAGAATAATTACCGCGGGACTGTTCGATTCCGCCGGTGTTATCTCACCTATACCAAGTGAATTCAAGGTAATGGTGGAAAAAGGAGAAAATCCGTTTGTCGTAAAAACACGAGAAGATTATGATCGACTGGGGGAATATGCTTTTCACAACGAGCCGTTTCTACCGTGGCCGATACATTCAGTAATGGCCCGGAAATACATCGAAAGAAACGATTTCAACCAGAAGATGTTTGGAGATCTGGAGAAGAGCAGTACGTTTGACAATCAAAAAGTCCAGGATAAAATTCTGGAAGGTCTGAAAATGCCGGTTTTTGTCATCTGGGGCGACAAAGACAGACTGATTCATGTGTCCAGTGTCGAGGTATATAAAAAACGATTACCGCAGGTTGAAACAGTGATTCTGAAAGACTGCGGCCATCTCCCGATGCTTGAGCAATCGGAAGAGTCCGCAAAATATTATACTGAATTTCTTAATAAACATCCGGATGCATAGCGTTAATCATGCAACAGGCGGTCTCTTTTTTCTTGACAGTCAGTCTTGACACTGGATCATATTTTATTTATTGTTTGCTCAATAAGCATATAAAGAAAAACAACTTATTAAAAATATAATCAAAGACGTCTTGTCTGTTCAATGATGCAGAAACGCACTTACCAAACCAAAAGGATTTTATATGGCATCTTTAAAAGAGATTGTGAAACATAAAAATCATGAGTCGATCCAGAGATCGTTATATGACCGTCGTGCGGGAAATGACAGACGTTCAATATTCAATTCGGAGTACGACACAACTGAAAAACGTAAAAGCCCTGAGCGGCGTCTGGCCATAAAGGAAAAACGTTTAGACTGGGCCAGGGACACAAAATGGAGCAGCATATATTTGAAAGTACTGAGATAACAATGACGGAAATATAACAAGCCGAACATATTTTATCGTGAAAAATGTATGCCTGTTCAACGAGTTCTGATGTGTATAAGACAAAGCCTTTCCCCATAAAATCATGCCTTGCTAAAGTCTTTCTTCTGATCTTCCTTTTTTTGTTCATTCTCAGCATTTCACCGGCAATTGGAGAAAAATCTCTTTATAGCCTCGAGAACTCAGATCACAGGCAGCCGCAAAAATTGAGGGAAAGTGTTCTCACCCTCAGAACCTTGAACCGAAAACATGATCCGGTTGTGGTTCCAGGAGATCTTCTTCCCGGCTTTCATGGCCTTCAGATCAAAAACTTCCGGCTTTATGCCCACAATGGAAAGCAGTTTACCATCATTCCCTTTCAGGTGGACGAACGCGACCCGGAAGGAGAATTTGTTCTAACCGACGGTGAGGTGGCGGGAACGGATTCGGACAATGGACTTTTTGACTACAACGATGAAGTCGTGCTTATGGTCAAAGATACAGGCGGGCAGGTATCCAAAGAAATCTGGTCAGGTATGGGCAGCAGGAGGGCGGAAATCATCGTTACCGACCCCAGGGATGTCAACCAAAAAGGATGGGCATACCTCATTTACTACCCGGAAAATCCTCCCCCTCTTTCAAAAAAAGATTATGTCCATTACACCCCTGGAGAGGAAATTGTTGAAAGCGCTTTTTACAAAATAAAATATATGAAAGGCTCTCCTTTTTATATGGATCTCACTTATCCAAAGGAGGCCGGTGGCAACGGAGAAGATTTTTTTGACCGGATAAAGGTCCGCCTGACTGTCAGCGCTTTTTTTCATCTCATTAATATTGAAAAAACAGAGGAAGACTTCAAGTCTGTCGTAATCGGCTGGAAGGACGGCCCGGTAAGGGCAATGAGAAGGGTTGAAAATTATTTCCGTATCGTGTTCAGCCTATCTTCTCCTTCTATTTTTTCAGTCAATGAATATTATGAGCGGCTAACGTACACACCGGTTCAGCTCACTATTCCCTTTCGGCTTAAATGGGTCTTCAACTCCTTTGGTATAAATGACTGGACGTGGAAGATATACGGCGACTTCCCAGGATTAAAGGGCGGAGCGGCTTATACCGATCGAAATCTTGAAGGCTTTCAATTCACAGGGAACCATTCTCCGAAATATATTGAAAAGAACATCGACCTGTCCCGTTTCTCCTGGGGATACAACACAAAAAAAGGTGTAGGCACATGGTTCCCCAATGTTTTGATCCCGGAATTATTATATGGAATCGTCACACTCTATGTTGTAGATGATGAAAAATTTCTCGACCCGCCGGAGGATACGCCCGGTTTAATCGGAGCCGGAATGAAAGGCAGCTGGACAGGATTCAATCAGGATCTCATGGAAATGCTGGAACCGGGAACCTATGAACTCTCTCTGGACACCTATTTTCCGCATCCATCCATCAAAATCCATGAGGTTGATGAATGGCTTCAAATCAGAAGCTTTCCTCTCATCGTTGATGTCGAGGGGAAAAAAGGAGAACGCATCACGGCTGCCGATTCAAAACAACATGAGGATGGATCAGGCGGAGAGGACAGGGGCCACTGCGGCGTCCTGACCGATACCCGCGGCAGAGAGTTCAATCTTCATCAGATTTTTTTCTATTCCGGCTCATACCGTGTTACCCCCCGGGAACATATATTAGGACGCCTATTTTCCAAAAAAGAATATATGCGCCCGGACTTTGAAGATATCAAACGAATCGATCACCGCTTTGAAAAAGTAGACCCCATTTCCGAAATGAAGAATCCGATGGTTCAGAAGATGACCATGCAAAATGGAGAAGTCATTGATATGCTGGGATGCAAACCCTGCGGCTTCAGCGGTCTGCTCCCGGATGAAAAAAAGATTTTCCTGTGGGATACTCAGATCCAGTCCATAGAATTTAGCAGCGAATCTTCTCCTTAAAGCTTGAAGGGTTTATAGCCGTTGTCATAAATATGAACCGATTGACCGGTAATCAAGAACCTTCTCGTTCGTTGATTGCTGTATTTGGAGTGTGCTATCATTTGCTCCGCTAAATTTGAAAAACTCGGTCGCAAGCTCCCTCAGACAGTTTCAAATTTGACGCTTCGCTTCATGAAGAACACTTTCCAAAGGACCTCAATAGACTTCACTCAGAGGCCACTTAATCTCTGAGAGAATGCATGAATCAGAAAATTATTATGACAACCACTATACAACTGTTTTGCCGGCAAGCAATGCCGATGTTTCGAGGCCGGCTTCCCGGTCTTCGTGAACTTTCAGGTATTCAGGCCTGGAGATCATATCCAGAAATGCTTTCCGGGAAGGGTACTCCACCAGCATAACCCGATCCCACCCATCACGAGACGTTCCGATAAACACATCATCTACATCTCCCAGCCATAAAAGGCGTCCTCCGGCCTCATCCAGAAAGTGAGCAACATTTTCCATATACCGGTTATAGGCTTTGACTCCAGGCTTGCTGCTTCCATCCGCCTCTTTTTTAAACTTCAGCAGGTTAATCATGACAAACGGTCCGTCATCTTTCTGCGACGAGAATTCTTTAAATTGCTCTCCCGTAGGGTTTATATGGCTCATCTATTTCCCTTTCATTAAATTTTGCCCGATTCGTAAAAAAACAAAATTATGATGGCAAAGAAAAAAGTTCAAATTCAAGCTGCAAGTCCCGCCCTCGGGGGCTCGCAAATTCCGAGGAAAGAGGCGTACTTTTGAGTACGTCGGATTGACGAGGGATGTAGCGCAACACCGAAATTGGGCTTTTTACGAAGCCATCGATTTTTATAGGTTAAGCTGCCCCAACGCCTCTGATATCTCTTCATGCACCAGGCCGCTGCTACTTTTTCCGAATTTTTCAAGAGCCTGTTTTGCCTTCCTGCCCCCCAATTTACCCAATGCCCATGCGATCATTCCCTGCACGCGTTCATCATTGTTTTCTTCAAATGCACGGATCAGATCTTTAGAATACTTCTGATCACAGGTATTTCCCATAACCCGTGCAACATTCATTTTCCAGCGCCATATATCATTGGAAGACATGTAAAACATATGCGGCCAGATTTTTTCTTCAAAATAGGCTGTATCCATATGAAGCAGGAGAGAAAGATCAAAATCTTTTTCCTTGGCAGCCACATTACGGTTCGGCCGGAGCTCGTTTG
>JAQYVL010000273.1 GCA_030145525.1 Desulfobacterales bacterium | reverse complement strand
CGATGAGTTCCTGTTTTTCATCGGTAAGGAGATCTCCATAGGAAAATTCATAAATGTTAATTGTATCCGGAAGCTCGTATTTGCGGGTAGAAACAGTTTTGTTGTTTTTCCATGCAAGCTCATGTACTCCCGATGAAAATGGATGTTTTATCCCCTGTTTTTGACCCAGAAGAATATCTTTTCCTGCCGGCATGTATAAAACATTGAAATACCATTCCCCATTTTCCGTATTCTTTTTAAATTCACTTCCATCCCATTCCAGTATGAAAGATTCAGGAGAACTGTTTGTTTTGCTTATTGCAGTAATGAATATTTCGTCCTTTCCGTTTTGATTGATGTCAGCCGCATCAACATGGATGATTCTGGCACGGGAAGGGGTTTCTATTTCCCGAAACTTTACCAGTTTTTGATTTGAGTATTGATATATGAACAGACTGTTTTTACTGGAAATAATCAGATCGTCTCCGCCCACTCCATCAACATTTCCAAAAGAAAGAGAATTGATACGAATTGGAAAATATTGGCTTTTCCAGGACAGGCCTGGCATACTTTTTTCTTTTTCCAGTTGAGACAGTTTTTCCGATTTAACGATTGCAGGTTCTGCTTTTATTCTGTTTTGATCTGTCAGTACCGGACTTAAAACCTCCTTGTTGATTCGGTCCGCCAGAAGTTTAAGATGCTCGAACACATCATCACGCTTTTTGCTTATTTTGCTAAAGCTGAGCAAAGCCTTTCCTGTGACCGCATCAATAAATTCGGCCTCTGTACTGATACTATTTCCAAATACGGTAAGGCTTCCGGCAAGCAAATAATCTGCAGAAAGTTCGGATGCAATTTTGATCAATTTCTTTCGATCTGTCGAATCTAACGCCTCGTTCAATTGGCCTTTCTTTAATGTGATTACGTGAACACTTTTGTTTTCGGAAAGTCTTTTGGAAAGCATTTCCTCCATACCTTTTTGGAGAAATGTCAGGTTTTTTTCGGAACGGATTTCAAAGGGAATGAGCAATACCTTGATAGAAATTCCTTCAATTGCGTGGCATGGCATGAAAAAAACAAGTATCAGAAAAGGAATAATGATATAAGCGAACTGTTTTTTTTTGAATTTCAATCGAATTGATTCCCGTCAGAATGTATTAATTTCAGCCCAGCTATTTTATCAATAAGAAGGTTTTGCTGCCCCCAAACAAGGCAGGGAGCTATATATGGCTCGCATGCTAATCCGTATTACATCATAAAGTCAAGGCTTTTACTTTTTCAGTTTCACTGCTGATCGAAACTTAATGTTCTCATGCTTGACCGTCTCGTAAAAAGTCAAAAGTTTGACGGTAAAAAAAAGTTCAAGTTCAAGGCGCGCAAATCCCGAGGCACTTCTATGCGGGTTTCCGTTTACTCAATTCACCAGGGTGGACAGCTGTTTTTTTCCATATTTCATGGGAAGAAATACGGCAACAATGCTTAATCCGAATGCCGAGCCAAAGGATATGAGTATCCAGGCCCACTCAAGGATGGAAACCGGCCGGTTTTTCAGCTCCGCCATAAAAAGGTTGTACACAGGGCCTGCCTCAAGAATCAATACCCCCCCGATGTAGCCTGCGCAAAGCACCATAAAAAGAAATCCGCCGTAACTCGTCACAGCCTGAGCCGGATTTTCAGCTTTAAAATCCGGATAACACGCTCCCAACCCTACACCCATGGCCACAACACCGGGAACCATGAAAAATATGGTCACAACTGAAAGAATCATCATAAATGAGGTTACGTTGAGCAGAATATTTGTCACAACGATCAGAATCTCAGTGAGTAAAAGAAGCGGCAGAAAATAGATAAAAAATTTAATCCATAAGAATGTTTTCAGTTGAACCGGAGCTGATTTTACAAGCCAGAAAGCTTCCTTTTCAAGGCTTACCGCCGGAAAGGCAAATCGTGCCGTAACTGCGGTTAAAACAAATGCCGCAAGCCCTACATTCAGAAAAGACAGGATGTTTTGAAGATAGATCGTTTTTATGGGCGCTTTTTCAAGAGGAAGAACGGAGAAATTATAGATATAGATTACAATCAGTCCGGCGATGAGAAATAACTGTGACCACTGCGTCTGGTCACGCATAAAGGTTTTGATTTCACGAATGGTGATCGCTCTTACCGGTCCTGAAAAAAATAAAAACCAGCGCCTTCTGCTCCTGGCCTTATATTTCGCGGAACGCACCATGGCTGTCTGTGCTTTGGAAACCCCTTTAAAATAGATAGAATCCGCAAGTCCAATGCAAAAAACTGATAGCGCGCATGCTCCTGCGGCAAGAAGTGCAAGATGAAAACAGGACCCTGTTATTGACCCTTCCAGGGCGGTTCTCAGGGCGTCAAATGCCCAGGTTGTGGGGATAAAAGGAGAGGAAGGTGTTTTTAATGCCTTGAGATATCCCATTGTATTGGTAAAAACTTCCGGATCCACAAGCCGCTCCGGTCTCAGCATTCTGAAAGCAATAAATAAAATCAGAAAAAGAGAGAGGCCGAGAAATATGAAAATGCTTCGAATACGGCTTGCCGGTACAATAAGAACCGCAAGCATCACAACAACTGAACTTAAGGCGGAGGCCAGGAACGAAAGAAGAAAAAGCACGAGGGTGATGCTTCCATAAAAAAAGGGTCCGGTTTGATAAATGATTCCAAAAGAAAGAAAAACAGGCAGGGTATAAACAACTACCATCCATGCACTGTCGGCTGTGCTTTCAATCCACCTGGCAATAAATATTTTATATCCGGGAACGGGAAGTGAGTGAACGAGGGAAAGATCTCTTGAAAGATAAAGCTTGGAGAGTGTGGTCAATATGCTGCTGAAAACAAGCAGTGAAAAGAGTGTAATCAGCATCATGGAGAGAAGTTTGTAGGCAAGGATATCGCCCAGGCCCTGAATTCCCCTGAAATAGGACAGCACGCGAAGGGAAACCGCAAAAATACCGGCCCAGAAAATGATCCCTAATGCTGCCAGAAGATACCAGGCCCTTATTCCGCCGATTTTGGACCTTGCTCTCCCCCTGTTCCTGATCGACAGAATTCTTGGTTTGATAAGGGAGATTACCGTATCCATGGAAGCTAAGTAATCATATTCTGAATCCGCATCATAAAGTCACCGATATCACGACCGTATTCAGGCGATCCTTCGACGCTGAGAAACCTGTTTTTAATGGCCTCCACCATATTCACTTCATTCAGCATAACCGGAAGGGCGCCGTCGATTCCGTTAAATTTCATATGCACGAAAGGACGCCTTTTTTTGTAGAAACCCCTTCCCGCTTTAGATTTTCCGGCTTTTACTCTGAAATATGCCGCAATATCTTCATTTTCAACCGACATCTGGTAGATCCGTTCCGGCTGTTTGGAGGTCCACTTAACCATCTCCGGATCTCCTCCCTTGTTGTACTGACTGAGGGCGGTTGTGATCATGTAAATGGTCATTTTGATCTTGAGTCGTTTTTTATCTTCCGCCTTGGGTTTTGCATTGGGCATGAGAATTTTAAGACTCAAAAGGAGGCTGAAAGCTTTGATCAGAAGTCCGATTTTGAGAAAACCTTTTATTTTCGGAATTACGGGCTTTCCAGCCAGCATATCGTTCATCTTTTTAACGCTGCTAAAACCGAATCGGATTTCAGGATTGTCGCATATGCCCTGCACTATTTCGAGTTCCCCGTCCTTGAAATCAAGATACGCGCCCAGCTCTCCGTTACCGTTCTTTGCCGCAAACTGAATTTTTGCCGTTACACCTTCGAATCTCTTCTTCATTTTCGGTACATCGGAAAGAACGACTTTCATCACCGGAAAAAGCGCTCTGAGGAATATTCTTGCGGTTATCAAATCTCTTTCAGTTGTCATGCTACACCTCATCTTCCCAGTCTTCATCTTCTTCGAAATCCATTTTCATAACCTCTCGAACCTTACCAATAATTCCGTCGGCATCCAACTGGTAGTAGTTGCAGAGATCTTCCGGATAGCCGACGATGCTGAAGCAGTCGGGAATGCCGACCTTGATAAAGGCGCATCCTTTACCGCTGGCAGCAATGACATCTGCTACTGCGCTTCCAAGGCCTCCTAAAATATTATGATCTTCAATGGTAATGATCCTTCTGGTGTCTTCCACTGCAGAGAGGACCGCTGCTTCATCAAGGGGTTTAATGGTATGCATATTCAGCACGCGGACGCTCAGTCCATCATTTTCTTCCAGGAATTTTGCGGCTTCGGCTGCCTGAAGCACGGTTACTCCGCAGCTTATAAGGGTAATATCCGTCCCTGACTTTATTTCCACGGCTTTTCCGATTTGAAATCCATAATTTTCATCTTCATAGTATTTTGGTTCAAATCCTCGTCCTATGCGTATGTACACCGGTCCCGGATAATCCAGGCTCGCTCTTACGGCATTTGCCGTTTCTATTCCGTCTGCAGGTGCGATAACGGTCATGTTGGCGAAAGATCTCATAATGGCAAGGTCTTCGGTACAGTGATGGGTTGAGCCTGCCGAACCAAAGGAAGTGCCCGCATGGGTTGCGATAATTTTGCAGTTAAGATTCTGATAGCAGATATCCGTTCGGACCTGCTCCACGCCGCGCATGGCAGTAAATGCGGCCATGGTTGACACATAGGGAATCATCCCTGCTTTGGCCAGACCTGCAGCCACTCCGAACATGTTTTGTTCCGCAATGCCCACATTGAAAAACCGATCCGGAAATTTTTCCTGAAATTTTCCGATTTTAGTCGATTTTGCAAGGTCTGCGGAAAGTCCGACGATTTTCGGATTTTCTTCTCCCATCTTGCAGAGCATTTCACCATATATCTCTGCCTGGGTCATCGTGTCTGCGTCATACACTGTATAGGTTAATCCTTCGGTCATCTCTTCCTCCTCGTATCTTGTCGGCCCGGCGGAACTTCTTTCGAGCCGGTATTTTATCCGGTATTTTTTTATCCCTTAGACCCGGCTGGATTCCCATGCATTTGATCGATGGATGCCTTTGCTTTTTCAACAAGATCCGTATCAAGGCCGCCATAGTGCCACCTGACATCATCTTCCATGAAATCGACACCCTTGCCTTTGATCGTATTGGCAATGATCACCACAGGCCCCTTTTCCTCTTTCCGGGCATACTCCACCGCTTCCGCCAGTTCTGTATAGCTATGCCCGTCCACTTCTTTTACGATAAATCCGAAAGCTTTCCATTTGTCCGCAAACGGTTCGAGTCCCATTACTTCTTCGGTGGGGCCGTCAATCATCAGCCTGTTTCGGTCCACAAACGTGATCAGGTTGGTAATCTTAAAATGAGAAGCGGCCATGGCTGCCTCCCAGATTGTTCCTTCGTTACATTCGCCGTCTCCCAGGATACAATAGGTCAGCCAATTTTTATTTTGAACCCTTGCGCCAAGAGCCAGGCCAACCGACATGGGAAGGCCATGACCGAGAGAGCCCGTGGAAGCGTCCACTCCTTTAACTTTCAGGCTGTCAAGATGCATGCCGAAAGGAGACTTGAACTTGTTGAAATCTTTTAAAAGCTCAAAATCAAAATATCCCTTTCTTGCAAGAAGGGCAGCCAGACCGACGCCGCCATGCCCCTTGCTTAAAAGCATCCTGTCCCTTTCCTCCATATCAGGGTTATTCGGATCAATGTTCAAATATTTATAGTAGAGCAGAATAAGAATCTCTACCATGCTCATGGCGCCGCCGATATGCGATCCGCCGGACCAGAAAGTGATATCGACGATATCCTTTCTGAGCTGCCATGCCTTTTCATTAAATTTCTCAAGTTCCTGGTCTGTTACTGGCATTGGTTCCTCCCCTTTGGTGATGGTTTCGTAAAAAGTCCAATTTCTGCGTTGAGCTTCATTATTCGTTGTTGCGGAGTAGACTAACTACGCCTCACTCCTCTTAATTCGCTCGCCTTGAACTTGAACTTTTTTCTTTGCCATCAAAATTTTGACTTTTTTACAGCTTCCTTCTGGTTAAAAATATCTTAATTCTATCTGCAATTTTTTAAAAGCGGTCCCCATATTTTTTTTTGACTGCTTTAAATGCTTCATCTGCAATTTCAAGAGTCTTTTGGATATCTTTATCTTCATGAGCAGTTGAAATAAACCAGTTATGATGCGAAGTAAAATATGCCCCCCTCATTGTGCACTCGGCACACCAATCCTGATGCAGCATCAGACTTTCGTCATTGGTGATTCTCAGGTACGGCATTGAGGGGATGCCGGAGACTTTCAGATCATACCCGTAAGTTTTTGCAAGGTCAACCAGTCCGTCCATAAGTTTTTTTCCGGTTTCCTGCATTATTTTGGGGCCGTCTATTTTTTTTAATTCTTTCAGTGTTGCAAGGGCTGCGCCCATGGGTTCTGATTGAAACCAGTAGCTCCCGGTATAGAAAATTCTTGCAGTGGATTCCTTCAACGCTGAAGTTCCCATGAGAGCGGAAATCGGATACCCGTTTGCGATCGCCTTGCAGAAGCATATCAGGTCCGGTTCGAATCCGAAATACCGGTGCGAGCCTCTCATGTCAAGCCTGAAACCATGACGTATATCATCGAGAATTAAAACAATTCCCTTTTTTCGGCAAAGAGCTTCCACCTTTTTCCAGTATCCATCTTCAGGAAGCTCATTGTCTTCGAAAGCGGGAACATAATAGGGGGTTGCAATAAAACTCGCGATATTATCCGGGTTTTCATCTACGGCTCTTTCAATGTCAGCAAAATTATTCCATTTCACCCGGATGATATTTTTCGAATCATCTTCCATGGTTCCGTGGTGGCCGGGGGCCTGCATCCACGGGGAGACACCATGGTATCCGCCACGGATCATGATTGTTTTTTTTCTTCCGGTGGCATCCCTGGCAATCATCGTGGCATAATTGGTCATGTCACCGCCGTTCTTGGCAAAAGACACCCAGTCTACTCCTGAAATCAGGTCTACCATGTATTCGGCCAGTTCAACCATTACACCGGGTGCCCCGGTTGTACAGTTTCCCTTTTTAATCTGATCCATGGCTGCTTTATCGATTTGCGGATGGTTGTATCCCAGAACCATGGGACCATACGCGCACATGTAGTCAATAAATTCATTTCCGTCCACATCCCAGAACCGGGCGCCTTCAGCTCTTGATGTATAGAACGGGTAGGACGTCGCAGGCACAAGAGGCGCGGGGCTGTAATGTCCGTATATGCCGCAGGGGATAACACCGGCGGCACGCTTAAAAAGTTCCTGTGATTTTGGATATTGATATGTTTCCATGGGAAACTCCTCTTGTTGTTGAATGGTTACCGTAAAACAGGCAAGCCGTCAATTATGTCAGATACATCGGTATCCTATCCAGAATCAGGCTCAGGGAATCGAGCATGGGGATCTGCCCTTTTATTGTGACATCCCCGGACGCAATGGCTGTAAATGCATCGATCTTTGCATTCAGAAAATCGTTTGCCACCTGAATGTCTTTCATAAACATACAGGCCATCGGACGGCTCGTTTCCCCAATGCCGGGTGCTATCTGTCCATCCTGAAAGGAGATATTTACGGCCGGTCCATCCGGCAGAATTTTCATCAGAACAGCACCGTCGGGAATATGAGAAGCAACCTGTTTGCCGACCGGGTCAAGCTCGCCAATCTCCCGTAAGGCAAAGGCTGCGGTATTCAGGGTGAACCTGGTATTCAGTTCAAGATAGGCCTTTTCCTTCAATCGATCTTCCGTCGGTTTCAAGTAGTATTCCAGCCTGTCTGTGAGTTTCGCAAAATCACCGGTCAGAAAAGGAATTTTGGTAAATCCTTTCAAGGGGATCGGATTTCCCTTGCCGTCCATCATGCGGTTGAGGTGGGCCGGGGAAAGAAAAAACAATTTTATGGAAGGGGCGTAGTGCTTTCCCCGGGCAACGCGGCAACCGCCGCCTTCAAATTCAATATATGCTTTGGGGCCGCCTCTCACAAGAAATTGAATGGACAGATTCCAGTTTTTGGACAGCTCCGCCATTTCCGAATCGTATTTCACAAGTTCTTCGAGATTTTTCAACACAGCGTATAGGTTCAGACGGGCCTTAATCAGTTCATGCTCCATTTCGGGCACCTCCCGTGTTTTGAATTTGCCAATCAAATGTTACCGAGTGAGTGCTTACTCACCCCATCTATCTAAATGAACCCGTTATAAAAAGTCAAGGGAAAATCAAAATAGAAGAATAATGCTTGAAGAAGATTCGGAAATTTTTTAATTTTCAATCTATCTCGTTTCCTCTACCAGAAAAAGCTGTTTATTTTTTAAATTTTCTGCCATAAAAAATGGAATCTGATAATCCAGCTCATTCTGTCAAATATAAAACAAACATGACCGAAAAAGCAAATAATCAACATCAGGAAGAGTGAATAAACTTTATTCCGGGGAGAGGGATGAACGACAACTCGATTCAAAATCAGCGTAATGGGCATACCGTAAAAAAACACTACAAGGAAACCTTTGAAAAGATACCGGAAGACAAACGGGAAAATATCCGTAAGGTAGCCGCCGCTGAATTTGCAAAGCATGGATTCAAGGCTGCAAACATTAATGTAATTGCCGAAAAGGCAGGTATCAGCATCGGCTCCATGTACAATTATTTCAACTCCAAGGAGGATCTTTTTCTGACGGTTATCGATTATGGTTATCAGGTCCTTGAAAGCGTTATCTCGGAAATCGATCTGGAAAAAGGGGATGTTTTTGATAAAATCGAGCGGCTTCTGAGGGCCGCGCAGAAATACTCAAAAGAATATCCTGAGCTGAATCAAATTTATCTTGATATTACCTCTGAAGGCCTTTCACACCTTTCGGTCATGCTTTCGCGCAAGATGGAAACCATATCCGCCCAGTTCTATCGCGCCCTGCTTTCGGAATCCAAAAAATCAGGCGAGGTTGATCCTAAGATCGACGAATATGTTACATCATATTGCCTGGACAACCTGATCCTTCTCCTTCAATATTCCTATACTACTGCTTATTTTAGAGAAAGAATGAAAATTTTTGCGGGTGAAGACGCTCTGGAGGATGATGAGAAGATGATTCGCGGCATGATGTATTTTATCCGTAAGGCTCTTGCTCCTGTTTCGAACAAACCGTAACCTAAAGTGATCGTTTCAAATTTTAAGAATATTGAATTTAGAAATAGTTGAAGAGGATTTTATCCATTTGAATTCTTAAAATGTGAAACCCACAGGGATTGCCGATCTTACCGCATCTACTGCGTCAGACAACATACCGCATAGACCACTATAGCGAAATGTCATCTTCCCCCGCGGGGCGGGATTTCGCTCCGCTCAACTTGCTTAACTACGGCAACACCGCCGAAGGCGGGCAAGCCTCGACAATCGCTTAATTTAGGTGTAAGAAAAGATTTCTCAAAACAAAATTTTGTTGACAAAAAAGGATGTTGTGACTATGAGTGAGTACTTACTCATTAATCTGAATGGAGAGTATCTGAAATGAAAATCGGTATACCAAAAGAGATAAAAACCGAGGAAAGAAGGGTTTCATTGACGCCGGCCGGCGTGGCGGCACTTGTCGAAGGCGGGCACAAAGTTTATGTGGAAAAAGATGCCGGAAAGGGCTCGGGCATTGCAGATAAGGAATTTGTTAAAACAGGAGCAGTCATACTGGATACGGCGGACGAGATATGGTCCCATGCAGATATGGTTGTCAAGGTAAAGGAGCCACTTGAACCGGAATTTAAACGAATGAAGGAGGGTCAGATCCTTTTTACATATCTCCACCTGGCAGCAGATGAAAATCTGACAAAAAATCTTCTCGGCCGGAAAATCGTGGGCATTGCCTACGAAACCATTCAGCTGGACAATGGCTCCCTTCCGCTGCTGGCTCCCATGAGCGCTGTTGCAGGAAGGCTGTCCGTTCAGATGGGGTGCGCCTGCCTGGAAACAAAAAACGGCGGCAAGGGGCTTCTGTTATCCGGTGTCCCCGGCGTTGCCCCGGCCCGGGTGACGATTGTGGGCGGCGGAATATCCGGGATAAATGCGGCACATGTTGCCATCGGCATGGGGGCAAGGGTTACCATACTGGATATCAATCAGGAGAGGCTTCGATATCTGGACCATATTTTTTATTCACAGGCTGTAACCCTTATGTCCAATCAGGTAAACCTGGAGAGAAGTATTCTGTCGGCGGATCTTGTTATCGGAGCTGTCCTTATTCCTGGCGCGCGGGCACCAAAACTGATCAAAAGGGAGCATAT
Source organism: Desulfobacterales bacterium (assembly GCA_030145525.1). Lineage (GTDB taxonomy): Bacteria > Desulfobacterota > Desulfobacteria > Desulfobacterales > SURF-7 > JAQYVL01. Next base: position 1,275 of record JAQYVL010000273.1, on the reverse strand, counting down.
TGCCGGAATGGAGCCGGGATCAGCACTTGTGGACATCGCCATCGACCAGGGGGGGTGCGCGGAAACAAGCAAACCCACAACCCATGACAATCCCATCTATATCGTTGATGATATCGTTCATTATTGTGTTGCCAACATGCCCGGCGCTGTTCCCCGAACCTCAACATATGCCCTTACGAATGTAACTCTCCCCTATGTTCTCGATCTGGCAAACAAGGGGCTCAAAAAAGCATTTCAGGAAGACCGAGCGCTGGCAAGAGGGTTGAATGTCTATAATGGTAAGCTGACTTGCATGGAAGTTGCGAATGCGTTTGGTATAAAATGTGAGGAAGTAAAGTTTTGACGAATCCGTAAAAACTAAATTTTCACGCAGAGACGCTAAGGCGCTAAGAAAAAATTTAGCAAGAAGTAAACCTTACGAACTCTGCGGCTTTTTGAACATCTCAACTGAATAATCAAAACGCGAAATCCCGCTATAGGCGGGAAACTTGGACGTTTTACTTTGCTATTCAAAACCAATAGAAAACAACTCAAAAATAGAATTATTGTTCGAGTTCGAGAAAAAACCGAGAAGGTAACCAGAGGAATATATGGTACTATTTCGAGGATTAGCTTCTTGGTTCTGACAAAGAAATCGGGCAATATGGCATTTTTGAAACGCTCAATTCAGGAGGTTGCTGCGCTGAATAATCTCTTCCTTCATCTTCGGCGACAGATCATTAAAATAGGCTGAATATCCGGATACCCGCACCAGAAGATTGGGATGGAGTTCCGGGTTGTCTCTGGCCTCGATTAATACGGCAGGATCAAAAACATTGACCTGGGTCTGCATACCCCCTTTTTTGAAATAGGTTTTCAGAAGATTGGCAAGGGCTGCCTGTCCGGTTTTTCCCCGAAGTGTATGCCGATCAAATTTCAGGTTGAAATTGATACCATTTGCGATTTTTGTAAAATCGATTCGATTCACGGAATTGATGAGAGCTGTGGGCCCGAGTCTGTCCATTCCGTTTGCGGGTGAAACACCGGATGCAAAGCTTTCCCCTTGTCTTCTTCCATTTGGAAGGGCGCCGGTAATCCGCCCGTAATATTCATGAATCGTAACGGAATACAGGCCCGTAACATATTTTCCGCCCCGTGTGTTTGTGTATTTTGTAAGCTCCTCGGTAAACCGGTTCACAACGTAAACCGTCCATTTATCCACGTCCGGTTTATCATTTCCGAACTTTTCAAGTCCTTTCAAATAGGCTCTGAGATTTTCATCCTCAAGGTTCTTTT
>JAQYVL010000272.1 GCA_030145525.1 Desulfobacterales bacterium | reverse complement strand
TACGCCGACTATGCCATCCTTGAAGGGTACAACCCGGATGTAAAGCTGAAGATTGAACAGCGGCACGAAACAGGAGGGAATAACTGCCTTTTCAGATATGGTATGAAAGAAAACAGATAAGGGAATAAGGAATTGAGGGATTGAGGAATTGGGGGATTGGGGGATTGTTTCCAAATGACCTCAAGCGAACGGCTGTTTATTTCCCGGATGGAGAGGGCTCGAATTCAACAAGATTTCGTCCCTTTGATTTCGCTCGGTAAAGGGCCTTATCCACGCGCGCAAGAGTTGTCTCTATTGTTTCCGTAGGTGTATATAGGGTCAAACCTGTGGAAATTGTAACTTGAATGGATTTATTTTTATGGTGAAAAATTGACGATTCAACCACGGATCGAATTCGTTCAGCAGTCATAATGGCATTTTCGATTTCCGGGTAGGAAAGAATCAAGGCGAATTCTTCGCCTCCGTAACGGGCGATATAGTCCTCATTCCGAAGATTTCTCTCCACAAGTTGAGCGAGTTCCCTCAATACGGTATCACCGGTCAGATGGCCGAATGTATCGTTTACTTTCTTAAAATGATCAATATCAAATATGCATACGACAAATTTCGAACCCCTCCTGTCGGCCAGTGCCTTTTCCCGCTCGAAAAGCTTGAAAAGCTGTCTTCTGTTAAAAACAGAAGTTAAATCATCATAAATTGCCTGAAGCTCTGTCAGATGGCGTATCTGGTTGAAGTAACTGCCGAGAAATGAGAACCAGATCAGAACTATGGCAAATACAAATCCCAGAAGCATTTCAATTTGCGTGTTGAAATTTTCCGGATAAATTAAAAAATGGAGGTAAGTGGATATAATATAACACAAAAATGCAAACAGCGATAGAATAAAAAACTGATTCAATCGAAGACGAAAAACACCGAAAGACAGTGGAACAATATAAAAGAGAAGTGCAACCCCTCTTGCCTGCTCCAGAAAAAACATCATAACCATCGCGACCAGGGTGGCAACCAAAATTTGAGGCATGGTAAGGCTCTTTTCCTTAAATACCAGATTAAGACCGGAACGGAAAATGATATAGAATACCATGTTGATTAAAAGGATCGCGCCGCACCATACCAGCATGAGCGAAAGGTTCAGGCGTAGTATACCGACATAGTAACTTATGTACGTGATGCCAATGCATACCAGGTAAGTACCTGCTGCGATAAAGAACCTTGTCAGCCTTAACTTTTGACTCAGATCGTTTTTCGGTATTATGCTAAACATATAATGGTAGAAAAACAGGATGAATTACAATTAAAAGTGTTTTGTGAATCGTAATAAATTAAATCAAACGAACAAGATCTATTTTTATATTGCCGATAAACAAATAACAAAATTCAATTTTATGTCAATATAATTATAAATATTGTATCCTTCTATTTTACTGATAAATTTGAAATTTTTCCCATCCGCATCATATTGACACCGCTCCGTCTTTATGACAGAGTCGACCGGAAAATGGTAATATTTGAGCAAACCGTTATTCTGTATGTTTAAAATTTGACTCTTTTATCCACATGGCACCGGGGAGTTACTGATGGGGTTTTTAAAATTTTTATCCGGAAAATCACCCGAAGAATTTGAGCAAAAGGCCGATTCCTATCTCCAAAGCAGGGCCTACGGCCCGGCAAAAATTGAATATGAAAAGGCGATAGAAAAGCTTGGGAAGCGTTCTGAATCGGAACCTGACTATAAAAGGTCTCTTGAAAAAAAGCTTCGCCGGAGTGAGGAAAATCTGGCTTTAGAGCACAAGCTGAATGGAGAGAGACTGATTGAGGCAGAATGTTTTTCGGATGCAGAGGAATTGTTTCACCTGGCGATCGAATTAACGGAAGATAACACACTCATTGGTGAAATTGAAAAAAAACTCGAAGAAATCCCGGATCGTTCTTCAAAATCTGACTCCAAAGACTTTCCAGATTTAAGTACCGGAGAAGAAGAGGATGAGGATGAAGAGAATTATAATCAGGGGATCGACGAAGAATATTTTACAGCGATCTGCTGTTCATTGCCTGAAACAGAGCAGGAGGCATACAGCAGTTATGGAGAGGCATTTAAAAATGGATACATTGCTTTAAATCAGGGAGATTTTGAAACAGCCATTTCAGAATTATCGCAGGCCCTGGAAGATAATTCATCAGCAAACAGCTTTATTCCCCTTGAACTCGCAACAGCTCATTTGAATCTCGGAGATTATGAACAGGCCCGTTTACTGCTCGATGAATTTCTCAAGAATCATCCTGAATCAATCAGAGCCTATCATCTGATGTGTGAAATCTTATGGGAGAATAAAGAATTTGACAGTGCGGAGAAACTTCTCTTTTCCAGCTCACAGGGATTGTCCGATTCTTTGCCGATAAAAATTCTCCAGGGTGAAACATTCTTCCGGGCAAATAAATTTAAAGAGGCTATATCACTTTATCTTGAAGCGATGAAAAACTTCGGCTGGAATGATACCATCGCTCAGGAGCTTGCCAAAAGCTATGAAGCACTCGGATTAAATGAAAAAGCCCGCGATTTATACGGCCAAATAATCAATGCATGCCAGGGTTGCGGAAGCCGAATCGATCCGTTAATCAAACAGCGATATGCAGATACCAGCTTTGAATCAGGAGATCGTTCCACCAAAATTTTAGAAATTTACTTAGATCTGGCCCGGGAAGATCCGGATAACCGATCTTACTATTATCAAAAAATCAGCAAAATTTATTCCCTGACGGGAAATGAAAAGGAAGCGGAAAGATTTTTATCGTTTTCCAAAAAATCTAAGACTGACGTCATTGAATGAGCCATGATTCATGAAAACTATCAATCTGCTGAGGCATGGCGGTCCTCTGCATTTTCAATTACCTGCCGGATATAACGGAAAAGCATTTTTGACGACCTTGGGGGCCTATTATTTTCTTTTTCTTTTCTGGCATTTCGAACAAGCTGTGTCAGCCGCTGTCTCTCCGCCGCAGGAAAACGAATAATAATCTCCTCAAGCAATGCATCGTTCCCCTCGATCAGTTCATCCCTCCACTTCTCTATCTTTTTAAATTCCCTTGCTTTATGGTAATCTCCAAGCTCAATAATCTCCAGAGCCTTCTTAATCGTATCCGGGTCTATCTTTCTCATGAGTGCACCGATATACTGCATCTGCCTTCTATACGCTCCGTGCTTTTTGATTGTTTTTGCGAAGATAACTGCCTGCATCACTTCATTCGGGATTTCCATGTTTTCAAGCTGTTGAGAAGACAGTTTTACAAGACGCTCTCCCAAAAGCTGAAAGTCCCAGGCATCTTTTTTTTTCTGTGTTCTACTTTGCGGTTCCAATTTAAATTCCATCTCCAGCGGACAGTCAGCATAAAAACTACTTTTGCTCCGCTTCTGTATCAGCCCTGAGTCTATCCCTCAAAATATAATCTAACAAACACTTGACCCCTTGTTGTTTTAATGCTTTTTTCATTCAGTTATATATTCTTTCTCTCCGACCAACAAGGATAAAAAAAATGTTTGAAGATAAAACCCAAAAGATGCTCCGATACAGATGGTTTATCTTTATCACCCTCTCAATGGCATATCTCTTTGTTTATTTCCACCGTCTTTCTCTCTCTGTGGTGGCGGACAGGCTGATTATCGATTTCCAGTCCACGGCAAGCGTAATTGGAATGCTCGGATCATTATATTTCTATTGTTATGCAATCATGCAGCTCCCTGCAGGACTTCTCTCGGACTCCATTGGCCCAAGAAAAACAGTCACTTTGTTCCTTTTAATCGCAGCGCTGGGCAGCATCATTTTTGGGATTTCCAAAGATATCCGAATCGCTTTTGCCGGAAGGATTCTGGTTGGATTCGGAGTTTCCATGGTTTTCATTCCCACCATGAAAATTTTTTCGCAATGGTTTCGCAAGCATGAGTTTGCACAGATGGCAGGGATTTTAAACGCCGTCGGCGGAGTAGGTGTCCTCGCTGCAACATGGCTGCTGGCACTGATGACGGACCTGTTTAGCTGGCGTTTGTCTTTTATATTAATCGGCGGAATAACATTTTTCATTTCAATACTCTCCTGGATTATCGTTCGAGACCGCCCCCAGGATAAAAAATGGCCGTCCATCCTCGAAATCGACGATAAAATGAATGGGACCCAATCTGAAACCGTCAAGATTTCCCTGATGGAAGGAGTACGTAAAATTGTTTCTGAAAGACACTTCTGGCCCCTGGCCGTGTGGTTCTTTTTTGACTGCGGAATTTTTTTCGCATTCGGCGGTCTGTGGAGCGGACCCTATTTAATGGATGTATATGGAATGAGCAGAGCTGAGGCCGGTGCCGTGTTGAGCATGATCGCATGGGGTATGATAATCGGAAGTCCTCTTCTGGGCCTTCTATCGGACAAATTGCTGAAAAGCCGAAAAAAACCCTTTATCCTCTGCACAACCATTCTGACAGCCCTTTTGCTGATTCTCTACATTTTCCCGACAGGCCTTTCAAAACCGGCACTCTATATCTTCTTTTTCATCTTTTCCGTCAGCTCTTCTTCTATCGTCATTGTCGGCTTTACATCGACAAAAGAACTTTTTCCCGTAGAGATTGCCGGCACATCGGTAGGGACAGTAAACCTTTTTCCATTCTTAGGCGGCGCGGTATTCATGCCGATTCTGGGGAGGGTTCTGGACTCATATCGGATAACCGGATCGAATGGATACTCACCGGAAGGCTACTCCATACTTATTCTGATTCTCCTGATATCATCGATCATTGCACTGGCATGCACATTTATAATGAAAGAAACCTTTGGAGAGTAATGTCTTGTCTTTTTAAGACACATATGTCACATAAATTAAGTTCAATTTGGAATGGTCAAAGCCTTTAAACAAAAAAAGCCAATAACTAGTGTCCATCCATTAATGAGATACTTTGTTTGAGATCAAGGCGCGCGAAAATTTTAACCGCAGGAATATATAGATATATTTTGAGGATTAAAATTTAAGCGCA
>JAQYVL010000271.1 GCA_030145525.1 Desulfobacterales bacterium | reverse complement strand
CGGATAATGAATTGTCAAGGAGGGCTTCTAAATTGCCATCCGATGCAATGATAATATATACAGGGGGGGAATTGACGCCGTACCACTCGGGCATATCAATTTCACCCTGCACGGAAAGGTCATAACCGGATGGAAATGGTATCTCCATGTAGAAGTTTATTCCTATACCGGAAAGGTTCCCTTCGGTTATGGTTAACAGCCCGGGAAAACCATTTCCATCTGGATCGTGATACCCGATTTTATCACCGCCATCGATTCTTCCGTTCCGGTTACAATCAAGGAGTGCAAGAATATAGACATTTTCGATGGGAACATCCATGCCATACGGCATGATGGCAAGTTCATAGGAAATCGGTTCATCTTCTTTATTGAAATTGCCGTATCCGATTATGCTGTCCAGATCCAGCTGTGAAAAATCCGAAGAAAGGATCTCCCCTGTATAAGCGATCAGCGTCAGATCTCCGGTGAGGTCACCGGCAACTGTTCCTGATACGGTTGAATCAAATGAATAAATTTCGCGGTTGACGCTTATTTCAGTATCGTTGTTTATGCCTTCATGCAGGACGTATGTAAGGGAAAGCGTATCCATGCTGGTGTAAAAGCCTATATAATCGCCTGCGTCAGGTTTTGGAAATCCACCGGTATTGTTGCGGTCCCATAATCCGATAACCATGACTTCATCCCCGGGCTGGAGGCCGGTTTTAGACAAATCAATCCGGAAGAATGATTCACCTTCGGGAAGCCGCTCAAAATACCTCACAGATGAAACAGAACCGCCGAGCATGCCGGCCGGGTCATCCGCATCGGTGACAATGATATAAAGGGGAGAGGATTCCCGGCTGTATGAATCGGGCATTGCAAAAGACCCCTGCAGCCATATTTCTTCAAAATCCGCAGGCTCTTCATTCTCTCCCGCCGGATAATCAACATCCATATAAAAGGCCACGGAGAGATCTTTAGTGGTGCCTTCCTGAATCGATATGGAAGAAGGATATCCGTCATTGTCCATGCTGTAATACCCGATTCTGTCTCCCTTATCTATTCTGCCGTTCCTATTACCATCAAGAAGGGCGAAAAGATAAACGTTTTCAATCGGGATATTATAGCCATAGGGAAGTATTTTGAATGCAAAGGGAACCGGTTCCGAGTTTTTCGACAACTCCTGAAATCCTATTACGGAGTTGATGTCAAGTTTTGTAAAGTCAGAGGATGTAATTTCTCCGGCATAGGCGATAAGGGTCAGGTCGCCGGTTTCGGTTCCATTTACGGTACCTGAAACATCAGAATCAAAAGAAAATATTTCACGGTTGATATTGATATGTATATCGCTGTTTGGGCTATTTGAAAGGGTGTGGACGGTGCTTAGCGAATTTGATTCCGAATAAAAACCGATAATATCTCCTGTATCGGGAAACGGGGTACTGCCGGTAAAATTGACATCGACAAAAGCAATCAGATAAATTTTATCACCGGCTGAAAGGCCTGTCTCAGTGAGATCGATCCGGAATGAATTTTTTTTATTATCTACTGATATGAGCTTAATAATGTTTGAAAGTGGATTTGCGGATATTTTTCCAAAATCACCATTTTTAAGGGCTGCCACAAGGACAGGTTTATCAGGATAATCTATTATCCCCTGTCCTCCTACTGTTCCGGAGATGGATATCTCCTGCGGTTTAGACTTTTCGCCGCACGAGATCAAAAGGAGAATGATAAATAAAAATGTTATACTGTATAAAATCCTAATATTCATAACGCATCTCAATGATTACGATATCATTTTTTCGAAAATAATAAAAGGCCGGTTCAAGCTGACCTCCGCTGGGATTACCGTCAATCGCCGCATAAGCAAGTTCAACGGAAAAGCCGTTTTGGAAGTCATAACCGATTTCGGGCCAGAAAAGCGATCCTCTGTTTCCGGCTTCGTACATGAATGTAAAAGATGTTTTTAATCGGCCGTCCCAGAAGCTGTCTTCCAGACGCAAGGTCAAAAGATCGGTGAAATAGGGTCTAAAAAGCTCTGAATCAAAAAACTTTGACTGAAACCAGTCAAAAGTAAAAACGGTCTCGCCCTCATGATCTTCGATTAATTTATGCAGGGGCACAAAATAATTAAACCCGGCTGCATAGGAAATATAGTGCGATTTTCTGGATTCAAACGGCAACTCGATCTGATCCAGGGAGTCAAGATTCTGTTCAACAAAATTCATTTTATCCGGCGAATAGGCTGCTTCAAACTGAAATACAAAATCCCCGACGGTTTTTGAAAAATCAATCCCCAGCATATTAATCACGTGATATTGAGGTTGAATTTCTATGGATATCGGTTGGTTTGGGGGAAAACTTATTGAATAGGGCAGAAGAACCGGCTCTCTGTCCGGGCCGTGGTATCCGCTGAGAGATATATCGTTTTCATAAAAGATGGTGGAGACCCTTGCTCCAAGCCCGATATTTTTCAGCTCGATATCCATCCCGTCTGATTCCATTATATTCAGATCGTAAAGAGTGCCTCCCATATCAAGCGACCAGTAATTTCCCCGTGGAGCAAAGCGCATGGGAATGTGAACAAATGCGACTACAATCTCCACGGTATAATCATCCGGAAAAATCATTGCGGAAAGAGAAGGTACTCCTTCCTTCTGCTCGTCATCATCCCGGAAAAAAAATTCTCTGAAATCAAGAGGATTGAAATAGGAAGTCGGATTGAATACATCTGCGGTTCCCCAGCCATAAATTTGATTGCCGATTCTCAGCCTCAGGTTTTCATGTCCAACGTTCAGATAAAGCTCATTAAAAGACAATTCAAAGCGGGAAGAGGTTATTCGCAGGTTTCTTGAAACGTCAGATTCGCTTGAATAGCGGTAATCGTTGGGACGATCATTATCAAACAGATCCGGGTTCAGATAAAGGTCGCTCGCCGTAAACAGGTAAAGATTCTCAGTCCCGTATCTCATCTCCAGCCGGTTTCTGATTTCATTTTTTTTAAACGCATCGGTAAAATCCTGGTCCGGGTATGTGCTTATAAAATTTTCAAATTCAATAAATCCATTTGCGGTAAATTCGGCAGATTCCCCATCTTCATTACCTTCATCACTTTCTTCATATTCCGGTTCTTTTTCATCCTTTTCCGACTCCAGAGACGATTCAGCGGTACCCTGAGATGCCTGTTTGATTGCCATCCCGGTATTTGGTGATTCCAAGCCAAAACATGGATTTGCCTGAGGAGTGAAAAAAAAGAAACATATGACAATCAGAAAGATCCAATGGCTATTTCTGATGTCGGAGGCTTTGAAGATTTTTATTTTGTTAAAGACTATCAAATTTACATTTGGGCGGCATTTATTATTCTGAACCTTTTGCGAATCCTGTAAAACATGTGTTATATAACATAAGATCTATAATTGACGGGCTTTGTCTGTCAAGATAATTGTAAGAACTGAAAGTATTTTATACTTTGAAGTTTATATAATTTATGTTAGTCAGTATTTATAAATAGCTGGTGGGTATAATATTTTTAAAACAAACACTTACAGATTGTACTGGGCCCGGGTATAAAAAATGTATAAACCATTTTTCGGATTTAAAGAAAGACCGTTCAAGCTTGTGCCTGATCCTGCTTTTCTCTACCTTGGAAGGAGCCATGAGGAAGCGCTCGGTCATTTGAATTATGCTGTTAGGCAAGGCGATGGATTCGTCATTATCACAGGTGAAGTCGGAACCGGGAAAACAACGATCTGTCGAATGTTTCTCGAAGGGCTCGATGAAAGCAGCGAAGCGGCCTACATTTTTAATCCAAAACTGGATTCAATTCAACTGCTGAAAACAATTAATGATGAATTCGGCATTGATTCCTCGAGGGAAAATACCAAAGATCTGATCGACAATCTGAATGATTTCCTGATGCGGATAAAAGCAGAGGGCAGAAAGGCTATCATTTTGATCGATGAAGCCCAGAATCTTAGCAAGGAGGTTTTAGAGCAGCTGCGGCTTCTCTCCAATCTGGAAACCACCACCAGCAAGCTTTTACAGATTATACTCGTGGGGCAACCCGAGCTTGATGAAATGCTTGATTCATTTGAGCTGAGGGCGCTGGCACAGAGAATAACCTTAAATTGCTATTTGCATCCCCTGACATATAAAGAAACAAGAGAATATATCGCTCACCGCATCAGGATAGCGTCTCATCGTGAAGGCGTTAAATTTAATCGAACCGCATGCCATGCAGTGTTTCGGTATTCGAAAGGGATACCCAGGGTGATTAATATTGCCTGTGACCGGGCTCTTCTGACTGCATACAGCCGCAACAAAAAGAAAATTACGTATAATCTTGTCATGTCGGCCATTTCAGAGCTTTCAGGGAAAGGAATGCCGGTCACCGGGATACTTGGTTTTGAAAAAAAATCAATGTCGCTTCTGGTTGTGCTTGCCATGGTCCTTTTGCTGGTTATTTTGTATCCTCCGAAAATATTGGAAAAAGTTTCAGCAACAGCCAAAAAGGAATACAGGCTTTATCAGATCAAAATTCCAGAGGAAACGAAAAAACCGCTCTCACCGGAATCTCATTCCATTGCCTCTGATCTTATTTCCTCCTCTCCGGATCTGGATACAAAGCGGCCTCTAAAAAAAGAGATCGAAATGCGAATCGCGGCAGATGCGGAAGGGCTTTCCAGTGAAGAAGTTTCGGACAGTGCAGGTGAATATCAACCGGATGAGACTTTGAACTCGGACGATTTTGAGCAAAGACCCCTGCCGGACGTTTTGCAAACGTTAAATTCAAGAGATTCAAGGAAATTTGCAGCCCAATGTGTTTTTGACCTCTGGAAAGCCGAAACCGGGGTAAAGTATTTTCTAAATGATATCGATGATGATCAGGCATTCTTCAGGCTTGCAGCCAAACAGAACAACCTGAATTCGAAAAAGATGAAAGGTGATCTCAGCCTGATAAAAAACCTGAATCATCCGGCAATTCTGGAACTGTTTATTCCCGGAGAATTATCCCCTAAATACCTCACCCTTTCCGGCATACAAGACAGCAGCATGATACTGGAGTTACATAACGCAAAGATACGGGTGGCGGAGAACGAGCTTTCAAAATATTGGTCCGGGATTTTTTATGTTATCTGGAAAAATTTTTACAACTACTCGGGTATCATACCGATAGGTACAACAAGAGACTCCATACTGACTTTGAAAATGCATCTCCGTGAGATCGGTTATCGCGAGATTGTCATTACTCCTTTTTATGATGAACCTGCAAAAAAAGCCGTGATTGAAATACAGAAGAAATATGGACTTGCTGAAGACGGATTCGTCGGTCCTCTAACGAGAATCGTGTTGTATAATGAAAGCCGGAATTTTAATATTCCCCATATTTTGCAGTCTGATACAGGGGATTTAATTTATGAAAGACAGCATTCAACCGGAGGGTAATTGAGTTCGATATTAAAAGCACTGAAAAAGCTTGAGCAAGCAGGAGTCGAAAAATACAATGAAAAGGTATGGCCGGATTCGCTCCAATCCATGAAGGAGAAAGGAAGGAGAATCCGTTTTAAAAAAAACACTATGTTTTTTTTATTTTTGCTCATTGTTCTATCTGTTTTTTCGGGCGGTTTGATCTTTTATTCATTTAGGGATTCAACTCACACCCTGCAGGCTTTGAACAAAGGAAAGCAACACAAGACAGCGCTGAATCAGAAAAAGGAAGCTCGCACCGGCCGGGAACGATTCGCCCCTTCGGGAAAAATAATTTTCCCGGAAAATATACGATCAATCAAAAAAAAGATCCCTGAGATTGAAAAAGAACCAATAACTGCAAAGGATTTACTTTCAAAAAATATTCAAAAATCCATAAACGTCAAGACAATGCCGGCCGGCAGGGAGGAGGATGATAAGACCTGGCTGCCGAAGTTGAAGGACGATCCGCGGATAGAACTACAGGCCATTGTATGGGCTGCAGATGCGAAAAACAGTTTTGCCGTGATAAACAATCGAATTGTTCGAGAGGGGCAGACCCGCGAAGGCATCGTCGTTACAAAAATCGATAAGGATGAAGTCTCTTTCAGGGACGGTCGCGATGAATGGCGCGAAAAGTTTAGAATAAAATAGATCATGGTTTTACCGGCTCCGGGTTTTTATGTTTGATATTGTGATGGATAACGGTTATAGCTGTTGTCATAAATACGTTCCGATTGGA
>JAQYVL010000270.1 GCA_030145525.1 Desulfobacterales bacterium | reverse complement strand
CAAAATTATGCCGGAAGCAACGTTGAGGCGATCGTTTTGTTTTATTATTTTTTCGGACAGCCCGGATTAAAAATAAACGATGATGCATTCATAAAAAGTCAAAATTTCGATGGCAAAGAAAAACGTTCAAGTTCAAGGCGCGCGAATCTCGAGGAATGAGTCGTAGTTAGCCTACGTCGTAGTGACGAGGGATGAAGCGCAACGCAGAAATTGGACTTTTTACGAAGCCATCAAACGATACCTTTTGATAGAAAGGAGGCGCACGTTTGAATTTCGATCTGACAACCGAACAGAAAATGATTCGGCGCGAGGTTAGAAAGTTTGCTGAAAGTGAGATAGCCTCTGTTGCTCTAGAACTGGATGAAAATGAAGAATTTTCAGCAGAGCTGACCCGCAAAATGGGAGAGATAGGCCTTTTTGGGATGTTTGTAGCCGAAGACTATGAAGGCCAGGCCCTGGACTACATTTCATATATTATTGCGGTAGAGGAAATTGCAAGGGTAGACGGGTCTCAGGCTGCAACAATCGCTGCGGCAAATTCTCTTGGAATAGGACCCATTTATTATTTTGGAACAGAAGCGCAAAAAAAGAAATATCTCCCAATGCTTTGCAGTGGTGAAGGTTTGTGGGGGTTTGGACTTACTGAGCCGACTGCAGGTTCCGATGCCGGCGGAAGCACGACAACCGCTGTCAAGGATGGTAATGAGTGGGTAATTAACGGCTCAAAAATATTCATCACAAATGCTGCATGTGAACTTACAATGGGTGTTACAGTGCAGGCCGTTACCGGCAGAAGAGAAAACGGAAAGCCTGAGTGTACCTGTTTTCTTGTTGAAAGCGGTACTCCCGGGTTCAAGGCGCAGCCGATGCATAAAAAAATGATGTGGCGTGCATCCAATACCGCTGAACTTTATTTTGACGATATGCGTGTGCCTGAAGAAAATATACTCGGCAATGTCGGAGACGGATTCCATCAGATGCTTCAGACCTTGGATGGGGGAAGGCTTTCAATCGGGGCGATGGGTTTGGGCGGTGCCCAGGGAGCCTATGAACTGGCTCTGAAATATGCAAAAAAAAGAGAGCAGTTTGGCCAGCCGATTTCAAAATTTCAGGCAGTTGGATTTAAACTGGCCGACTGTGCCGTGGAAATAGAATGTGCCAGAAATCTTCTGTACAAAGCCTGCTGGCTCAGAAATGAGAAAAGATCTTTTGAAAAAGAAGCAGCCATGGCAAAACTTTACTGTTCCGAACTTATGGGCAGAGTAGCCAATCATGCCGTTCAGATTCATGGCGGATATGGTTTGATGAAGGAGTACAATGTAGAGCGGTTTTACAGAGATCAAAAGCTGCTCGATATCGGTGAAGGAACATCTGAAGTGCAGCGGATTGTTATTTCCAGATATATCGGCTGTTAACTCTGAATGGACACTAATGAAAAATAATTTATTCAGATTCGGAGGCAGTAATGAGTGAAAAATTAATCCTTACAGAGGTTGACGATCAGGTTGCAGTCCTTACCCTGAATCGCCCGGATGTAATGAATTCATTTAATTTTGCGATGCTTGAATCCTTGAAGCAAAAGATAGATGAGATACGGTTTGATAATGGGATTCGGGTGGTTATTATTACAGGTTCAGGAGAGAAGGCTTTTTGTGCCGGCGCAGACCTCAAAGAGCGCATCACCTTGAGCGAAGTTGACGTAAAGAGATTTATTTATACCATCAGGGGCCTTTTTACGGAAATTGAGAATCTGAACAAACCGGTTATTGCAGCGGTAAACGGAATTGCACTGGGCGGCGGAACTGAACTTCTGCTTGCATGTGATATCCGGATTGCTTCACAAAACGCCAGCATGGGGCTCACGGAAACGCGTCTTGCCATCATTCCCGGTGCAGGAGGAACCCAGCGCCTTCCAAGACTTGTGGGAAGGGGTGTGGCCAAGGAACTTATTTTTACAGGCAGGCGGGTTGATGCCAAAGAAGCTTTGGAGATCGGCCTTGTCAACAGAGTATGTGAGAAGGAATCGCTTCTTGCTGAATGCCGTAAAACAGCGGCAATGATATGCGAAACCGGCCCCATCGCCATCGAGCAGGCGAAATATGCAGTCAACAAGGGGCTTGAAACAGATATCGGAACCGGCCTTGCGATTGAATCAAATGCTTACTGGATTACAATTCCCACGGAAGACCGCCTTGAAGGGCTGGCCGCATTCCGGGAAAAAAGAAAACCTGTTTACAAAGGAAAATGAGCAAATGGCTGATATACGGGATGAGAATCGATTGTTTTGGGAAAATGAAGAAAAAAAGCTTGATGAACGGCATCAGCTGGCGATGTGGCCCGGTGGAGAAAAGGCCGTCGCTAAACTCGCAAAAATGAGTAAGAGGCCTGTTCGGGATTTGATTCAGGATCTGATAGATCCTGGAACCAGGTATTACGAGCTTTCCAGGATTGCAGGATTCGGGATGGACTATCCGGGTGTTGCGGATGTTCCCTGTGGAGGAGTGGTCACAGGCATCGGTAAGATGAATGGCAACTGGACCATGATATTTGCCAATGACAGCAGGGTAAAGGCAGGAACATATTTTCCGATTACCCTGAAAAAACATTTGAGGGCACAGGCCATTGCCGAGCAATGCGGTTTGAACTGCGTCTATATTGCAGACTCCGGAGGAGCATTCCTGCCGATGCAGGCGGATGTGTTTCCGGATGATCAGCATTTCGGCTCCATGTTTTATAACATGGCGCGCATGTCAGCCAAGGGCCTGAAGCAGGTGACATTGAGTACCGGCGGCAATACTGCCGGCGGCGCATATATTGTATTTATGGCATGCCAGTCTGTGATGATCGATAAGCTTGCCTATTCTTTTCTGGGAGGGCCCCCGCTTGTTCGAATGGCGACAGGGGAAGTTATTTCCGCGGAAGATCTGGGGGGTGCAAGAGTGCATACTCAGATATCAGGAGGAGCGGACCATCTCTGTGCGGATCAGAGCGAAGCGGTCGTACGGGTAAGAGAGATTCTGGCCCTTGATTCCCCTCAGAAGATTCACCTGCACCGCTATGCAGAGACACCCCCACAGGTTTCGCTTGAATCCATATATGAGAATCTTCCCGCAGATGTCCACAAGGGGATAAACGTGAGAGACTTTATAAAGGCCATCTGTGATGACAGCTACTTTATTGAGTATAAAGAGCAGTATGCTCCCGGAAGAGGGGATAACATTGTGGCCGGTAAGATGCGGATCAAGGGCTTTCCGGTTGGCGTTATCGCTTCAAACGGTCCGGGAATTATTTTTTTCGAAGCGGCCCGCAAGGCAACGGAGTGGATCATTCGATGCTGTCAGGAGAAAGTTCCGCTGCTGTTTATTCAGAACTCACCGGGATTCATGGTAGGATCGGAATCCGAGCATATGGGAATTGGGAAATACGGCTCTGATTTGGTTCGTACTGTCTCGTGCGCCCAGGTCCCCCGAATCCAGATAGCGATCGGGCCGGATAACGGCGCTGCAAATTACGGCATGTGCGGTCGCGCATATCGTCCTCATTTCCTTTTTCATACGATGCGCTCAAGAACCTCCGTCATGAGCGGAAGAAGTGCAGCGGGAGTATTGCTGTCAATCGAGGAAAGAAAACGTGAAGCCCTTAAAAATCCAATGACGGAACAGGAGAAAGATGCCTTCCGGGAAAAGATGATTGAAAAATATGACGGTGAAGCCCATCCATTCTATAACGGCGCCAGGCTGCTGAGCGACAGGGTGCTGAAGTTTAAAGAAATCAGGGATTGGCTGGGAATGGCTTTTGAGGTGAGTCTGCTAAGGCCGATAGGTGATCCTTCGTTTGGGAATTTGCGATTTTAGAATCTGATTTTTAAACATCTTTATATAAGAATTTCATATAAATAAAGGAGCCAGATAATCATGACAGAATACGATTTATGGAAAATTTTCCCCAGAATGCCTAAAAAAGTGACAATAGGTGACATCACGATTCGTGACGGTTTCCAGCATGAAGAAAAGTTTATTTCGACTGCTGCAAAAATATTTTATCTGGAAGAGTTGATTTTTGCAGGATGCCGGTATATCGAGGTGACCAATTTAGGAAATCCCTTTCTGATGCCCCAGTTCCGGGACGCGGAAGAATTGTTAAGCCACCTGCGTGGAGACCGTTTTAAAAAACGGTGCGAAAAAAAAGGCGTCAACTATGATGAAATCTGCCTTACCGCCATAACCATAAGGGAATCTGCCGTGGATCGAGCCATTTCTTTGAAAGAAAAAGGAATCGGTCCTGATCGTATTCTTATGATGGTGTCTACGGAAGAGGAGCATCACTTCGCAAATTCGGGAACCACGCTGCCGGATTATTGGAAAGAGGCGGAACGATGTATAAAGAAATGCAATGATGCCGGTATGAAAATGTGCGGAACCGTCAGCACGATATGGGGCAGTCCCATAGGCGGCGCAACGGATCTGAAGGACGCAGTCGAGTTCAGCAAGAGGTTCCTGGAAATCGGGGCCAGCGATATTGAGCATGCAGATCATGACGGGAGTGCGTCTGCTGCGGAAGTATATCGATATTTTTCAATGATTCTTGATGAAATACCGAATCCAAAGTATCATATAGCTCATTTTCATGAAACCAAGCGTGTTGCGGCAGCTTCCGTACT
>JAQYVL010000269.1 GCA_030145525.1 Desulfobacterales bacterium | reverse complement strand
GGTTTTTCACATGACGAATTGAATATTTCAGACTACCCGCTTTATTTTCGGTTTTATATCTTCGATAGAATTCTTTTACAAGAAGCGCTGTCGACACATCGCTCACCCTCCACAAACTGGAAACGACAGTATGTGTCCCCGCATAAAAGAAAGCTCGATTCAAACCGATCACATCATCTCCCCCTGTTACTTTGCCCAGACCGGTCTGACATGCACTGAGCACCACCATATCCGCGTTTATCTGAAGCCCGAAGATTTCGGATGTTTCAAGATTTCCGTCATACTCCCCTGTTTTCGAAAGTTTGATCGCTGAAAAAAGGGGATTCACCGGATTAAACTCGCCGTGAGATGCCAGATGAATAATACCAAATTTGCCAATATTTTTTGCAACCCACTCTTCTGATGCCCTTTCTTTTGTCAAGACTGTGATATTCGGAAGATTCCATCTTATCGATCCGACTTCATGTTCGGAAAATGGGAGATCAAACACAGGATCGCCAAGATCAGGATTTCCAATGGCAAGTACATTTGTATTTTTTTTAGCCTGCCTCCTGCTCTTTGTATATTTCCATACACTCGCACTTGGCAGATAAAAAATAGAAAATTCTTCGGCCAGAAAAATCTTACCGCTGTAGAGTGTCGAAAACGACAGATAATGCAGCGGTCCATGTGGTATAATTCCTATGTTTTTAATCCCTTCAAGGTGTGGGATTGTTTTTTTTATGAGAAGCGAATAGAGTTTTTTCGAAAGCTCCTCAACCGGTTCGAGATTTTGTATCATTCTTCGATATTCAAGAATATCTCTGCCAAAGATTTTTCGATCTGCATCTATACGAATCAACATAATTTCCGAAGCGCTTTCCATCCGGTTGTTATCTTTTCTGATGATCCAGCAAAATATTTCCGTCTCCAGCACATAAAAAGAAATGATAGCTGTGTCCGGTTCAAGGTATTCCAAAAGTTGTTTTGTCTCTAGAGGAATTACTGAAATCATTGAGGAAAGCTGAGGATTTTCAGCCTGAATTTGAAGCAGGAGGTTCTGATATTCGTGATTCAGTTCAATAAGTCTTTTTTGATATATTTTTCTCTCAGCTGATTCTCCGGATTGAGAAAAAAGGGATTCTGTCTCCTCAATCCTTTGACGCATGCGCTTCTGTCTTTCGTAAAGGACCTGATCTGTCTCACGATTTAGTGTCAAACGATTATTTCCCAATAGATCAATAAAATTCCTGGAACGAGACCGTTCCGCTATTTCAAATGACTCCGCTGTTTTTCCTTTATCCGCAAGAAGCTTTATCAGCGCTTCATAAACCGAAAGTTTGTTGTCGGTAAACGATTCCTTCAATTGCTCAATTTTAATTTCTGAACGCATTTTTTCAATAACATCAACCGCTTTTCGAAGCAGTTCTTCAGCCTTTTGCGGATCCGATGACAGCTTAATTCGGGCAAGTCCATAAATTGCACGCCATTTGGTTTCCAGGGTATTCATCTGTTCAGACAGGTCCAGGGAATTTTTATATGAAGATTCCGCCTCATGATATCTGCCTTCTTCAAAAAGTGCGTCTGAAAGACCGAGCAATGCCTTTGCCTCGTTAATGCGATTTCCAATTTCTCTTGATTCTTTTGCAGACTGATTAAACAAAGGGATAGCTTCCTTGACTCTTTCCACTTTTAACAGAGTCAATGCTTTGTTGCGAAGATCATAGGCAATCGCCCATTTTGATTTTAAACTTTTATCGATGGCAAGGGCCTGATCAAAGGTGTCAAGTGCCTTTTGATATTGGCCGGTATCACGTAAAACAAGGCCAATATTATTTAAGGTACTCGCCACTTCATCTGCTCTGTTTGGGAGGATTTTTGCAATCTCAAGCGCTTTTTCCAGTTCATGCAGTGCTTTCCGGTTATTCCCCAATGTCCACCAGATCAGACCGGAAGTGTTCAGGGATATTACCTTGAGAAGTTTGTCGTCATAGGTCTCCGAGATACTAAGTGCTTTTCGCTGAAGCCTGAAGGCTTCTTCGTACCTCGCCTGGAACCATGCGTTGTTCGCCTGCTCTATAATAATCTTTGCTTTTAGCCTGGTATATTTTTCTTTTTTTTCAACAAGATTAAAAGCCTGATTATAAGAGCTGTCTGCTTCTGTAAAATTCCCAAGCAACCTGTAACATCTTCCGATATTCAGTAAAATCTGGGCGGATTTGGCGCTTTCATTTGATTTCCGGTATATGAAAAGGGCTTTCCGGTAATTTTGTAAGGCAGCGGCATATTGGCTCAAGCGCAAATCATAAATCCTGCCCATATTAGCAAATTGTTTTGCCAGCATCATCTCTTTGTCCATATCACTGCTTATTTCAGCGGCTGATTTGAAAATATTCAAAGCGCGATCATATTCAGTTGCATTTTCCAGGAGAGCTCCGAGTTCAGACATGGCAGATATCTGTTTTTCGTCCAACTCAAGATTTTCGAGAATTTCAACAGACTCATCAAGCATTGGGACTGCTTTACCGAACTCTTCCAGTCTTGAGAGGATCAGGCCCAGTCTCAGCAGCGCTTCTGCATGTTTTTCAGTATCCGGACTCTCTTTTTCAAGTAAAAGGACCAGTTTTCCCCCATACTGTGCAGATGATTCCAGATCACTTGCAAGATAAGCGCTTTCACGACAATATGTAAGCAATGCAGGAAGAAGCGGTTGAAACTTTCTGTTATGCATGGCAATTTCCGCAGCATGTTTAAAAAAAGAAAAGGCTTCAAATACTCTGCCGTCATTGAAAGCGGTTTTCCCTTTGTTCACATAGTAGATAAAATAATCATTCAGAAAAGAATCCGCATCTTCCGCTGTCATTCCTTGGTATCCAAGCTGAATTGTTTCTTCTTTTTGAGTTTGATTTATTTCAGAAGCAGTTTTTAATGCACTTTCGAGAGCTGTACTCGCTGGTTTTTCGGAGTACTCTTTGAGAAATGATTCGGAAAATTTTTGTCCGCTTTTTTTGTTTACAATAACGGTCGGACAACCATAAATGGAAAATAGATGGCCGATGAGATATAGATCATTGAAGGATGTTTCGGAAAGGATTGAAAGAGAAAGGTTCTCCGCTCCGACAAGGAACTTATCTATCCTGATATGATTTCCGGTTTTATTTTCATAGGAAATGAAATAATCAGGCCTGCTTCCCTGTCTCGTAGGAACGGTTCCGGAAGTCAAAATATTTCCTGACAAAATCAGGGTATGCATGTTTGCAAGGTGCCTCTTTATTTCAGGGGATTCAAAATCTATTAATTTGGAAAGGTTTGTGATTTCATATCCGTTTATCCCTGAAAATGAATCCGGGATCGAGAAGATTGATTTTTTAAATGGTTTACGATTTTGTATGGACCTGTAAAAATGAGCCCCGCTCAGGCTGCAGCCATTCAGATTCAGGATTGCTTCGGGATCTTCATAAACAACATTGGCAGCCCTGGAACCAGGCCTTTTTTTTATGGCATCGGAAAAAGAATCATGTTTCTCAATATATATATCTTCGGAAGTTACAATAAAGGAAAAAACACAGGCTTTTTTACTTTTCATCTCTTCATTCTTAAAAGACTTTCCCTTGTAAAGCCTTACAAGAAGTTCATCATCTTCAAGCACTTCCATTATATCAACAGCCTCAACCGGTTCCGGCCCCAAAAAGGTAATGGCATCCGAAAAAACATCTTCCGGCCTTGATTCAATTAATTCTTCACGAAACTCATGGTATCTATCAATCAAATTGTTATACTTTTTCCGAAGGTCTTTCGATCCGCCTTTATCCGGTGTCGAAACATATTCATCAGCCGCTTCTTCTGCCTCTGCAGCAATTCCAAGAAGAGAGATAACATTTTCCCGGAGTTCGCGATTTTGAATCGTACATATCTGATCCGGGAGTTTTTCATTTTCTTTTCCTGTCTTTTTTTGGAGAAGCTCCTCTTCATCTTTTATCTGTTTTGTTAAATAGTTTTTTTCTTCGCCCGCTGCTTTTTCAAGTTTTACGCGAAGCTCCCTGATTCTTAGAATCCTCGGATAAAGATTCCGATATAACTTTTTTTCGCTATTTGTCGGGCTCCCGAATAAAAAAGCCATTCGATGGAAACGTTCTAATTCGGACAATCTTTCCACAAGATTGAATGCCTCTTCAGCCTGATTCGCTTCCACAAGATCCGTGACTTTCGCTTCAAAACCATCCATAATTTCAAAAGGTCGGCAGCCGGCTCTTAAAATGGTTAAATCGGATAAGACTGTAAGCGCAGCATCCAGTCTGCCAAGGCCTACAAGTGCTTTCCATTCCAGATCCGGAAGCATATTTACTTTTGCCGTTTTCAGCGCGGTTGTAAAATATTCTGCTGAATGTTCTTTTTCTCTCAACTGAGATGCAGCGATTGCCTTGTTCAGATAAAGAGCTGCATATAAGGCATTCCTTTTTCTGTTTTTTGAAGTTTCGTCTCCGGGCAACATGTCAAGGCCTTTATTAAAATGGATGACAGCTCTTTGGAGCCCATCTGCTTTCCTCACGGTTCTTACAATTTCATCAGACGAATATGCCTTCATGCTCATCCAATACACCCCCATGGTGTTATGAAAGCCGGCTGAAAAAATCGGATCGGTGAACACAGGAGAATCAAGAAGTCCTGAAGCTTGCCTGTCCCGCTTTGACAGGCTGCGCTGAAGGTTGTTGTTCTCGTTTGTATTGATTCCGGACAAAGCATGGGCCATGTTGATAACATTCAGGCAGGTGCTCACCGGGTTATCCTGTTCATGGGTCAGGCCTGCAGAATAATCAAACCATGCGAAGGCTTTATTGTATTTTTTTCCGGCAGCAGCCAGGATGCCGGCACGGTGATATAAAAGGGATACTCCATAGATATCGTTTTCAGAAATTTCCTTTCCCTCCGGATATTCCAAAAGTTGCCCGGCAAGGGCTTTCTCTGCAGGAACAAGATTTCCAAGCTCAAGATTGATTCGGGTTAAAAAAACGGATACCAGCCTTTTTTCCTGATCAGCAGAAAAACCATGCGCTGCCAGTGTCGAGCTTTTTTTGTCCAGGGAAATCTGCAGTGACACATCCACCAATCCGTCTTTATCATTTTTAACCCGTGATCTAACACCATGCTGATCCAGCAGACTTGAAGTAAGTTTAAAATTATTCGCGGCGCGTTCAAGAAGTCTTGTCCTTTCTTTGCCATGAAGGGTTTGAGCCTGCATGTATTGATTATAGGCAACGGCTCTTCTGTTTTTTGCCAAATTTTGGTTCAAGTCGAGTTTCTGATTTAACGCAAATACTTTTTCAAAATAGTCCGATGCCTTTTCCCAATTTCCGTTTTCCTGGAAGGCAAGCCCCAGACGGTCTGTCATTTCCGCTTCCAGCCGAATCAGCCGCAGGGGATGTTCAAGGGTTTTTCTGACTTTGGAAGCACGAAGTTTAAAATTCTGAGAAGCCTTCTCTGGTGTGACATCATCTTTTTTGAGCTCTGCAAGAAGAGAAAGAAGATCCGGAAACAGATCTTCCTGTTTTTGCAGCAATATTTTTATTTTATCTCGGAATTCATACCATTGTGGTGAAGGAGGCGGCAACAACCCCTCGGAAAGCTGTGCGAGGCTTCGGCTGATCTCTGCCTGTGACCCTGCTTTTCTCAAAGCTTTTTTTTTCAACTTTTCCTGATAGGATGCAGGTGTAATTATCTGATCCATGGCATATCGATGGATTTTTTCAAACACTCTGATCGTTTCTCGGGGATCAATGGAATTTTTAATTAGGGTAATCGCCTTTGAAAATGCCATAATCGTTTTTCGGTTATCTCCGACCTGAAATGCAGATGCCCCCAGTCTTTTATAAAACAAAATTTCCGTATCTTCATTATCAAATGGGACCCCTTCTTCGAGCCTCTCCGTATAAAACAACAGCGCCTGACGATACTGGCCAAGATTGAAATAAATATTACCGATGTTCAGAGCAAGGTGCGCCCTGTTATCAGGGTTCACCTCATAATTGTTAAGGAAATAAGCCTTTTTATAGGATTCAAGAGCACGTTCCAGGTTGTTTTCTTCACCGTAAACGGTTTCCAGAACCTCAAATAGATAACCGATTGTCTGATGAAAATATTCGATTTGACCGTTTATATTAATCGCTTTTTCAAGCAGTACTTTTGATTCATGGGTTGATTTTCGGTTTTCCAAATAGGTTAGAAGAAGCGCAGTTCCATATATAGCTACCGGATCTTCAGGGTTTCTTTTCACCCGTTCCCTATACACCGGCAGCACTTCCTCAACAGTATGAAGTGCTGCAGCGCACTTGATATACCCTCTATGTGCTTCAATAATCGTATAGTCATAGTCGATCAATTCCCTGAATCTGCTCATGGCCGCCTGAATTTCGCCAAGCCGGAACAGGTATTCACCGGAAGAAATAGATTTGCGGATGTACCCTTCTCTGGCGAGTTCGTATATATTGTCTTTAACCGGCCGTTCTTTTATCTCGTTTTCATAAAGGTTAAGGGCCATTCTGAACTGCTCTTCCCGATATAAAATTTCGGCAAACGAAAAGCGGGCTGCGGCACTCTGCACAGGCAAAAATGGATATTTTTCAAGTACAAGACCGTAAACCTCTTTCGCCCTTGCCCAGTTATCATCCGAAAAATAAAGATCGCCTGCGCGGTTCAGTGCGCCGGCCGCAAGCATAGGATATTTTATATGATTGTTCTCAGAAATTTCTCGTAATGCACGAATCCTCTCTTCCAGACTTTTGTTCTGCATCCCCTTGAGGATGTAGGAGAGGGATTTTTCGATGGCCACATCCGTCCATTTTGTTTGATTCGGAAAATTTTGTATGATGGACTTGTAAATGGAATAAGCTCCATCTGTCCTGCCCAGTTTTCCATAGATTTCCGCTTTGAGGACAAGTGATTCCGAAACCTCGGAAGGGTTGTCGGGAAATTCCCGGATCAGTTTATTGAGAATGGTTATGGCCTGTAATAAAGAATCCGCCCCGGAATCCAAATTGGCCAGAAGTCTTGCCTTCTCGATTTCTGATCGAATTTTTGTCTGACCGGATGCGTTTTCAGATATCTTTTCGAGCTGCTGCAGCCCTGATTTAACGATCTTAAATCTCATATCTGAATGCGTCGCACTGCTCATTTTGATTTCAGCTGCTATTGAAGCGAGTGCAATCTGAGAAAGGGAGGCAAACGGTTCAAAATTTTCCAAATCTGTTTGGCCGTTTTTCAAAGCCGTTATTGCGGCATGAGGCATCTTTAATTCGTGAAAAATTCTACCGATCATATAAGTTGCATTGGCCGATTCTTTTGTTTGAAAAAATTCTGTGGCTTTATAATATGCGAGAATGACAAGAAACGGATTTGTGTTTATACTTTCTCGTAACCGGTTTGCAAATTTAATTTGCAGTTCAGATGTCTCTGCATCCGGGATCATGCCCTTTTCCGAAATTGAGAAACAGTTTCCGACGCCTCTGTTTTTATCGGATATGAAAAACAGTTTCCCTTTTGCTGTTTCAGGCCTGTCGCAAAGTTCGTTAAATATTGTAAGGGGAAAAGGTTTTATTTTTTTCGCATTAGGAAATATCTTAAAAATAGTTGCATTGTCCCGCCTGGAAAGTTTACCGTCCCTGTCTGTGTCTAAAAAAATCCTTGAAAAAAGAATTGCATTGCCATCCGTTGACCATGCCGGCGCAGAATCAATGAATGGTCCTATAGTTACCTGTTTTGTTTCACCTGTTTCCTGATCAAAAAGCATAATTGTCCCGGATTGATCAGCACTGCGGCTTACATAACAAATCTTTTTCCCATCAGGCGATATGGACGGATCTGAACCATCTGTTCCGGTCTTGACACGATGAATTTTCTTTGTATCATCTGATAGATCAATAGAGACCAGTTTCGGCAATGTTTCACCAGGAAGAATTTGGTGAAAATATAAAATACTGCCGGACTTGCCGAAACAAGGCCCTCCATCTTCTGTTTTTCTCCCGGTAAGTCTGACCGGCAAACGGTTCACATTTTTAATATCCAGAATGTAAATATCACCCTTAACATCAAAACCAGTGCCGGTGTAGGCAATATAACGCCCATCCGGTGAGAATGAAGGGGATGACTCGTAAGACGGATCATTGGTCAGACGTTTTGGAACAACGACATTTGAAGGATCGGCGGAATAAAGCCAGAGATCTGGAAAACCCTCTCTTTCCAGAGAACAGACCAGCCACTTTCCATCTCCGGAAACTGAAACGGATTGAACCGGGCTTGTCTCATAAGTTATTTGAACCGGATGGTTAATGTCATCCTTACCTCCTGCATTGCACTCTGAGAACACGGCGAATAGAATCGTTAATAATGCCGTAAAAACTATCATAAGAATACTTTGATTCAAGGCTGTTAGCCATCGATGGCCAAACCGGTTCCAAATTTTGAACTCAAAGACTAACCGAATCATTCTGATGATTAATTCATCGTTTTTGTATCCATTCTCCGTTTTCATTCTGAATTTTTTCTCCGGATAACGCTTTATCAACATTCAACTTTGCGAAAATCTTTCTGACCTCCGGCATATCTTCGTCTCTCAGATTTTCGTTCATATCGATTACACGCTGCATAATCACCATGCGGGCGCTGTTTATCTGATCGATTATCGAGGAAAACTCTGCGCTGCTGAAACGGCCGGCAAATTCCTGTAAATCTTTCGGTATATTTTCTTTATTCATTGTAAACTTTTCGAGCATGCCCGTGTTATTTTCACCAACCCAGTGAAGTTTTTTAAAATTGGGAATATCGTCTGAATGAAAGTCGATCAGCTGAATTGCAGAAATGGCATCCTGCTGCTCTCTGCTCTTTGGATGAGACGGTTTGATATTCCCCTCGGAGTCCACACCTCGAACCGATGCGACCAGAAGCATCTCCCGGTCCAGAGAGTTATAGGTGCCCAGTACTTGATTTTCCAATGCGGTCCGTTCACTCAAAACTTCGACATTCACCTTTGCAAGGGTGCACCCGGATACGCCGATAATGATCATCATATAAAGCAGATTTTTCATCTCAACCTCTGTTTTTATAATTATTCTCTGACAGTCTCGTAAAAAGTCAAAATTCTGATGGCAAAGAAAAAAGTTCAAGTTCAAGGCGCGCAAATCTCGAGGAATGAGGCGTAGTTAGCCTACTCCGCAGTGACGAG
Source organism: Desulfobacterales bacterium (assembly GCA_030145525.1). Classification (GTDB taxonomy): domain Bacteria; phylum Desulfobacterota; class Desulfobacteria; order Desulfobacterales; family SURF-7; genus JAQYVL01. The sequence continues at coordinate 134 of JAQYVL010000269.1, read as the reverse complement.
AGATGCAGCGCAACGCCGAAATTGGACTTTTTACGAAGCCATCATTCTCTTATAAACTCCAGACTGCTGCTTCCCTGCTTCGCAATAATCCGATTTGCTGAAGCGATTTTAAAAAATTGAACAGCCGGTTCAAG
>JAQYVL010000268.1 GCA_030145525.1 Desulfobacterales bacterium | reverse complement strand
GCAAGTGCCTGAAACCGAATTGCTTCTTAAAATACCGGATGATATTCGAACTGCACTGGGCTTTTGATAATGAAAATAAATTTCCAAAAGGCCTTTGTTTCCGGAGTCGAACGGATTGCCGCCTGGGCTGATCTTCTGGACGCAATCAATGTTTTTCCGGTTGCTGACGGGGATACCGGACGCAATCTGATTATCAGCCTTACTCCTCTTAGAAATCTGAACAATAGTCCCGAAAAAATTATAAAAAAGCTTTTGCTTTCCGCTCGCGGGAATTCGGGCATCATTGCCGCCAGATTTTTTTCCAAATTTCTTACCGCAGATTCACTGGAGAAAATTCCTCAAGCTGTAAAACTTGGACGCGACCTTGCCTGGAAAGCTGTCAGAGATCCCCAAAAAGGAACAATGCTTACGATTTTTGATACGCTGGCTGAAATCACCGGCAAAAAAAGCATTGAGGCCAGTCCTGAATATATATCGGAGCTGATAGATCATCTGCAGAAATCGGTATATTCAACAACCGACCATCTTACACGCCTTACGGAAGCCGGTGTAGTCGACGCCGGAGCATTAGGCATGTTTATTTATCTGGAAGGTTTCTTTAACAGTCTGATCGGAAATGTGAATCGTTTCCTTCCGCTGACCTCAATCTTTAAAAACCGCCTGAAGATTTCGGCCTCATTTGAAGAGGGAGAGCAGAAGCACTACTGCATTGATACGATTATCCGTACCGGGGATGATATTGAAGAGCAGATAAAAAGTCTATCGGAACTGGGAGACAGTGTGGTCGTCATCCCTGAAAATGATATTCTGAAAATTCATCTGCACTCGGATGACAGGGAGCTGGTGCGCAAAAAAGTTGAGTCTTTCGGCTCCCTGATACAGTGGTCCGATGAGGATCTTAAAAATCAAATACAAAATTTTAAGCCGGATCAGAAAAAACAGGCCATTCACATCATGACCGATGCAGCCGGCTCTGTAACACGGGAAGACTCGGTAAATCTTGGGATGACGCTTCTCGACAGCTATATCACGGCCGGTGAGGAATCGATGCCTGAAACCTTTTTTAACCCATCGGACTTATACCGCATGATGAAATCCGGTGTAAAGGCCTCCACGTCCCAGGCATCTGAATTCGAACGGCATCAGTATTATCAAAGCGCTTTGGACCGATACAGCAACGTACTATATCTCTGCGTCGGATCTTTTTATACAGGCAACTATGATATCGCGATTGACTGGAAGCGTAAAAATGATCCGGAAGATCGTTTCTCGATCATCGATACCGGGGCCGCTTCAGGCCGGTTGGGTATTCTGGCGATTGCAACGGCAATTTATTCAAGTAAAACCGATTCCCCGGACAGGGTTATAAAATTCGCCGAGGCTGCTGTAAACAAGTGCCGGGAATATATCTTCATAGACCGTTTAAAATATCTGGCGCAGGGAGGCAGGATGTCAAAAACCGGCGCCTTTTTCGGAGACGTTCTCCACATGAAGCCTGTGATAACGCCCACCCCGGATGGTGCGAAAAAAATTGGCATGGTCCGAAACCCGGATGACCAGATAAAATTGATCTTTGAAAAGATAGATGAATCCATTGATAAAGAATCATCTGCTTTGATCATGATTGAATACACGGACAACAGGGAATGGGTATCTGAAAAAGTAAAAGCAAAAATAGAAAAGGACTTTCCCGCGTCCACCATTCTTCTGCAGCCATTATCCTTGACATCCGGTGTTCATACCGGACCCGGAACCTGGGCTGTGGCATTCATCCCTGAAACCGTCTAACCTGATACAGGCATATCTAATCGCAAAAATATATGATAAAATTCAGAATGGGAGGATCAGGTTTTATTGTTACAGGTAAAATAGCAGATTTGATGGATTTCATGATATTTAATAATTATATCCCCTAAATATTAAAGGGGTTAGCAAAGCAATTTCTGGAAAAGAACACACAAAATCGATTTTGCTAAAATTGCCAGATCTGATTTGCCGATCCAGAGTTGTAAATTCCAGCCTTCGTTGATATCTAGTTCGAAAAGGAGATCTCACAAAATTCAGACAAATTTGCTGCAGGAGCTTTCTCAATTAGATGCAGCTATTTTACTATTTTCCAGCCACATCAATATAAAGTGTATTTCAATTTCTTGACACACAAATTTTAATAGTTTATGCAATGAAATTAATTATTTAATATTTTTTACAATTATAGAGGCCGTGTTTTGGAAGATATGATAAAAAAAGAAGTAGTAGCTATCCAGAAAAAGATTTCGTCAATACTTGATATTTCTTCTCCATTAAAAAAGATACTCTTGTCAGAAGTGTCCCTTAAAGAGAAGCGGCAGAAAATAAGGATGTTTTTAGCTGAAATTCTGACATCTATTTTCGAGGTTTCACCCTCCATTCAACCATTGGAGTGGATCCTGACTCGGGAAGCCCTTCAGGTTTTTAGACAGATTTTATCCTTAAGAAGTGAGGAATTGGTGGGGTTCAGCTTTTTACAATACATTAATGACTGGTTGAATGGTAATAATGTTGAAAAATTGGAAAAACCACAATCCGGATTTTTTAAAGAATTCGAACATCTGCTAAAGGGGATTTCGGGGAAAACAGGGCTGTATAAAACTGAAAAATTACCATCCTTCTCAAAATATAAAGGGCAAAAAGCATCCAAACTCCGATCGAATGATTTATCTCGTATGGCAAGGGCTAACGAAAAGTTCAAAGTACGTTATCCTTGTGGATTGGATGGTGAGGCTGTTCGAAGGCGGAGTAGAAATAAATCAAGGATTTTGCAATATTTTCGTTCAACAGAGTTGGAATGGAATAATTGGAAATGGCATATCCGAAATATTGTCAGAAATCCGGATACACTATCCAAACTGATACGACTAACAGACGAAGAGTATACTGCCATTAAGGGTGCACGCGAATATAACATACCTTTTGGGATAACTCCATATTATGTGTCGCTTATGGATTTTGAGTCTGACCGAACCAATGATTATGCCATACGCGCACAGGTAATCCCATCTCTACATTATATCAAGAGATTGAAAGAGCAGAGGGAGTGTAAAGAATCCTCGATTGATTTTATGATCGAACATGATACTACACCAATCGAGGGGATTACAAGACGATATCCTAATATTGTTATCCTTAAACCTGTGTTAACCTGTCCACAAATATGTGTATACTGCCAGCGAAATTGGGAGTTAGAAGAGGTATATTCTTCCAATGCGGTGCTTTCTGAAAAAAAGCTTGACCGTGCCATTCAGTGGATAGAGGAAACACCGGAAATTAATGAAGTGCTTGTTACAGGAGGCGACCCACTCCTGTTGTCAGATGAAAGAATTGATAAAATCCTCTTCAGGCTTTCAAAAATTGATAGAATCGTACGGATTCGGATTGGAACCCGAACGCCCGTTACCCTCCCTCAGAGAATAACTGATGCCTTAATTCGGAGAATAATTCGTTTCCACGTCCCGGGCAGGCGTGAAATCATTATCATAACACACTATGAGCACCAGTATGAAATCACACCACAATCAATGGAAGCGGTTCAGAAATTTCGTCGTCAAGGGCTTGAAATTTATAACCAACTTGTTTACACTTTTTACAATTCAAAAAGATTTGAGGCCAGTGCCCTTCGACAAAAATTACGTTTGATAGGGGTTACTCCGTATTATACGTTTAATACTAAAGGCAAAGATGAAACGGATGATTTCCGGGTTCCGATCCCAAGACTGCTCCAGGAACAGGATGAAGAAGCTCGACTGATGCCCGGATCGGTTAGGACGGATGAGATTGTATTCAATGTGCCTGGCTTGGGGAAAAATTATCTGAACGCCAAACAGCATCATGATGTCATTTCTATTTTGCCCGATGGTAGGAGGGTTTACGAGTTTCATCCCTGGGAAAAGAAACTCGCATTAGCCGATACTTACATCTATAAAGACGTCTCGATTTACGACTATCTTAAGCGCTTAAAATCAGTGGGTGAAAAAATTTCCGATTATAAGACGATTTGGTATTATTATTAATTTTTGGTATAGGCCAGAACAGAGGGTTATCACTGATCATTTTTAACAAGAAATCATATAAATTTTGTTTTCGATAGTTGAACCTAAATTCAAATTCTTTGCAATTACCCTGAGGCTATTTCATGATGAAATCCTGAAACAGGAACATGTTTCGGAACTCCCTCTGGAAATTTTGATGACTAAAAAAGGCAGGGGATAAAAATCATCCTGTCTTTTTTTTATTATCAAGTTTTAAGCTGATTAATACCTTTAGTTTTTAAACGTTCAAGAGATGGGTTTGTGATCTTAATCAGATCTATCCTTGTTCGCACTAAAACCTCATTTTGCGATTTGCCATTCAACTTCAAAGCGACCTCCCGATGCTCACCATCAAAAGTATGTATAGTTTGATATATTTTATCTTAAAAATCCTATCGAATCTTTTTCCCAAACGCGTAATTCGAGAGTTCTCTCCTCCTCGGCTGGTAAGTATTGTCTTCTTTTTCTTTTGCGATCACGTGCTGGAAAAGCTTAAACATTTTTACAGTCTGCGATTCGTCCTGATAAAACGTACCCCATGCGTACTGAAGCAGTTCCTGAAGTTTTTCAGGCTGCATATGTTTTGGCTGAAAAACAACCTTGTCAGCCGAATATTCATTCCAGTCATAGGTTAAAATTCGATTCTGTTCCTGAAAATCATCAAATGCCCGGGTATGAGGAAAAGGAGTTAGCACAGTAAATTCCGCAATATCCAGTTCGATTTCCAGAAGAAAATCAATGAACCGTTTAATGTAGTCCTCGGTGTGGTTATCCATTCCCAATAGGACCGTCCCTTCAACCAGGATTCCATGATCATGATATCTTTTGATTCTTTCCCGGATATAGTCGGAGGTGTCAAAAATGGCCTGATAGACATACCATGCGCCGGCCCGGGCTGCCAGATCCAGCACTTCCGGTTTATCCTCAATCGGATGACTGCACCATTTTTTCTTCAGCGGAATCATTTCCCGGAATAAATCCTTCTCCCAGTCTTCATCCTGAGCCAGCGAATTGTCTACAATAAACAAACGGTTGTTATCGATGCTCGCCAGTTCTTCGATTGACTTATCAATGGGCCTAGGCCTGAATTTCCGTCCGCCCAGATAAGACACCGCGCAGGGGTAGCAGTTAAACCGGCAGCCTCTTGATGCATGGAACAGATCAACCATCTGAATACCGCGGTAGTTGTACAAATCTTTTTTTAAAATGTCCCGGCGCGCCGTGCCGACAATTTCGATGGGAGGAGGCTTTTCCAGATAGTTGTATACTTTCTGAAGCCTGTTGTTCCTGAAATCAGAAAACACCTCTTCCATTCTTCCTTCTGCTTCACCGAGGAATACCGAATCCGCATGCTTCAAAGTTTCTTCGGCATGGAGCATGGTGGAAATCCCGCCGAAAATAACCTTGACTCCCTTTTTACGATAGATATCGGCAATCTCCCAGCCGCGCTTTATCTGTATCGTCAGCATCATGGATATCCCGACAAAATCAGCAGGGTCATTGAAATCAATATCCTCCAGATTCTCATCAACAAAATCGATATCAACATAATCCGGCAGGGATGCGGCAAAAACAACCGGGCCATGAGGCGGAAGATGGAACTCTGTCTGCTTGTTCAATTTTGCCCAACGCGGATAAATGAGTTTAAACTTCATAACAGCCCTTCAATTCCTTTATATTGTAACCGATCCTGTTACTGCAAACAAATTCTGCGCCTTCACCTCTGTGTTCTCTGTGGTGATATTTGTTTACGAATACCCGTACTTAATAACTGACGCGCCAGCTTCGCAGCACCTTCACCTGTTGCCAGACAGCATCCGATTACCCGTGCCGATGCAATGGCATCATCGTCGGCGCTGATACATTTTCCTGCAACAAAAAGATTTTCGACTCCTGAAACCGTTAACGA
>JAQYVL010000267.1 GCA_030145525.1 Desulfobacterales bacterium | reverse complement strand
AAAAGTATATTTTAGGGGCAATTCAGTATAACGATCAGTTTTTTATTGTAGTATTCATCTGGTATGGTTTTTGAACATATATCATGGTTCCTGAGTCGGAAAATATCCGGCAGCCGTCCGTTATATTGATCGAATAATTCGGATAAAAGACAATAAAGAGCCGTGACACTTGAAATCCGGCAGTTTTTATCACCATATTCAATATTCTTAAAATTTGAAACGCTCACTTTAGGTGGAAAATATTCGTTCAACAAAGGAGGTCAAATCATGTCCAGTTGGAAATGTTCAAATTGCGGATATACATTGGAAGAGAATGCACCACCCGAAGAATGCCCTTCGTGCAAGGAAAAATGCGAGTTTCTGGATAATACGTGCTATACGCCTGACTGTGAGGCACCGGGTGTTGATGATAGAATTTAGAAGTCGTCTCTAAAATGCCATATGGCCCAATTTCATCGCCGGAGCTGAAAAGCGAGTCTTGGAAATATTTAATAACCGCTTTTCGAAGATCCTGCCGGAAGGCGGATCGATTCGTTTTTCAGCTCCTGCTTGAATTTGAAGCCTGTTTCTATTTTTAAGACCGCTTCCAGTCAGGAGATTGATGGATATGCTGAAGGTTTTAATTGTTTACGCCACCAGAACCGGGGAAACCCAAAAAATTGGAGAGTTTATTGCAGAGGGCCTGAGATTTTCCGCTGTTGACGTAAGCCTTATGTCAGCAAATGATATCAAAAAGGAAAGCGACCTTGCCGGTTTTGATGCCTATGTTTTTGGTTCAGCCACATACCATGGAGAGATGATGTCCGGAATGAAAACACTGCTTTTTTTAGCTGAAAAAGCAGGGCTTGAAAACAAAGTAGGGGGGGCTTTCGGAGCTTTCGGCTGGAGCGGAGAAGCACCGGACAGGATATTTGACACAATGAAAAATATTTATCAAATGGATATGGTCAGTATGCCGCTGAGATTGAAATCAGGCAGCCTTGGGGGCGGCATTAAAATGGCTCAGGACTATGGCAGGGAAATCGCTCAAAAATTGGAGTAAAACAATGAAAAAGATAATTGCGTTGCTTTTCACAGGGTTTCTGATTTTTTTATCGTCAGCAATTGCTGATCAAAACAAGGGTGCTGAAAAAATGGAACTTAATGGCGGGACAAAGGGGAAGGTTCCTTTTCCCCACCACCAGCACCAGAAAAGATTAGGGGATTGCAACAAATGTCACGTCATGTTTTCACAGGTATCCGGATCAATTGAAAACATGAAAACCGAGGGCAAGTTGAAAAAAAAGGCCGTGATGAGTAAACTCTGCCTTAAATGCCACAGAGCTGAAAAAAAAGCCGGAAGGCCTTTCGGACCGGTTAAATGCTCTGAATGCCATGTAAAATAGGGGATTAAAAATTATGCTTGTGATAGGGCTTCAGGGCAGCCCCAGAAAAAACGGAAGCACAGATTATCTGCTCAAATCATTTTTCAATGAAATTGATAAAAGAGGTGTGGAAACGCAGGTAATTACGATCAGCAGAAAAAATATTAAAATGTGCAAAGGCTGCGGCTACTGTGAGAAACATGGCTTTTGTGTGACACGTGATGATGATATGTCCATTGAAATGTATCCCCTTTTACACGAAGCGGATATCGTTGTCGCAGCAACTCCGATATATTTTTACCATGCCTCTGCTCAGCTGAAAATGTTTATTGACAGATGTCAGGCGCTCTGGTCCCGAAAATTTAGATACCGGGTGAAAGATCCCGGGAGCAAAACAAGAAAAGGCTTTTTGCTTTCGCCGGGTGCCACAAAAGGAGAAAATCTGTTTGAAGGCCTTGAGCTTTCCATGCGGTATTTTTTTGATGCAATCAGCGCAGATTACAGTGGCGGCCTTACCTACCGATCTGTTGAAAATCCCGTTGATTTTAAAAAATACCCCTCGCTGCTGGATGATATTAAAAAGAGTGCGGACAGCCTTCTTGAGCCTTTTGCCGATCGAAAAAAAATACTTTTTGCCTGCAGGGAGAATGCGTGCAGAAGTCAGATGGCAAGCGCATTTGCCCGGTATAATGCTGGGGAAATGGTTGAGTCTCTTCGGGGGGGCAGTACACCTTCAGATGAGGTGAATCCGTTAATGGTGGGAGTAATGGCTGAAAAAGGGATCGATATGGCCTTTCGAAAGCCTCAATCAATTGAAAACGCAATCTCAAAGTCAAAGCCGGATATAATTGTAACCATGGGATGCGGAGAAGAGTGCTCCTTTGTTCCGGGTGCAAAAAGACTTGACTGGGATCTGCCGGACCCGGCCGGGAAAGATATAAATTTTATGCGGCAGGTCCGGGATGAAATTGAAGAGAAAGTACAATCTTTGATCAATGAGTTGTCGAAATCTGATTCCGGCAGAATGAAAACATGATTTTCCAGTGCGTTGAAAATGAAAAAGCCATCCATTGACCTTAGTGAGTGCATCCTTTGCGAAATATGTATGGATGTATGCCCTGAAGTATTTAAGCTGAATGAACTCGGATATATAGAAGTGGCAGATCTTTCAATTTACCCGGAGGAAGGTGTTGACGAGGCAGTTAGAAACTGTCCGTCTGACTGTATTTCATGGGAAGAGAAATAATCTCAATTGAACCTCCTATAGTTGAATGGGTTTTCGTAAATTAAAAACAGTTATTTTACGGCTTCTGGAAAGCAGTGATTTCCCAAAAAGCCTTGAAGAAATCTGCAGGCTTCCTCCAAAGGAGGCTGTAAATCCTCTTTTTTCATTTTTCCACAACAGCAATGAACTTGTAAAATGGAGAGCGGTTACCGCAATGGGAGCCGTGGTTTCAAGAATGGCCGGTCAGGAAAAGGAGGCGGCACGAATTGTGATGCGTCGTCTCATCTGGAATTTGAATGATGAATCCGGAGGGATCGGTTGGGGATCACCGGAGGCTATGGGAGAAATAATGGCCAGGGATTCAGGGTTGGCGCATGAATATCATAACGTATTGACATCTTATATTATTCCGGAAGGAAATTATCTTGAACATGAAATACTTCAGCGGGGTGTTCTTTGGGGGGTAGGAAGACTTGCCCATGAAAGACCGGAGCTGGTTGAATCATCCGTTGGATATCTTGTTCCGTTTATGAATTCCCATGATCCATTTCACCGGGGACTTGCTGCCTGGATTGCGGTTCTTTTCAACAGATCGGTGACAAACAATTTATTGAAGGAAATGCGCGATGACCAGACAGTTTTTACTCTCTATGCAGACGGTCAGCTCAAAGATGTAACGATTTCGAGTATTGCATGTCTGAAAACAGGTTAGAATCAGGTCTTAATAATGTCACATTGCCCGGATCATCTCTTCCCGGCAATAAAGCCGGATGCAACTTACATGGAAACCTTTTTTGAAATATTTTTCATCTGGACACCATGGACAAGGGAGGCCCCACCCCGGATCGCCACGGCCACATGAATCGCCTCCATCATTTCAGCTGAGTTTGAACCTTTTTCCAGGCATGTTTGAGTATAGGCATCAATACAGTACGGGCACTGGACAGCGTGCGCAACCGCCAGGGCAATGAGCGCTTTTTCCCGCTGGGTGAGTTCACCTTCGGCAAATACACAGTTGTAATAGTCAAAAAATTTCGCTGCAAGCTCAGGGGCTTCTTCACCAATGCCTTCAAATTTAGCCAGATCTTCAGGATTGTAGTAGGTTTCCATTCTTTTCTCCTGTTGGGTTAATAGTAGCCGTTGTCATAAATATCTACCGATTGAACGGTGATCAAGAGCCTCCTCGTTCATTGATTTCGGCATTTGGAGCGTTCTATCACTTACTCCGCTAAATTTGAAAAACTCGGTCGCAAGCTCCCTCAGACAGTTTCAAATTTGACGCTACGTTTCATGAAGAACGCTTTCCAAATGACCTCAAGAGACTTCACTCAGAGGCCGCTTGATCACTAAGAGAATGCATGAGTTGGAAAATTATTATGCCAACCACTATAATGTAATGACACAGACAGACGGTACACCCGGAATTGACAGTTTTGCTTATCGCCACTGCGCTTTCCAGTTTGAAGGGGGTAAAGCATGATAAGTTCGTAAAAAGTCGCAAAACAGACGGCAAAGTAAAAAATTCAAGTTCGAGGCGCGCGAATCTTGTATAATGATGCATAGTTAGCCTATTCAGCAATTATACAAGATGAAGCGCAACAAAGAAATTGGACTTTTTACGAAGCCGTCAAAGTATAAAAGGAATTTTTTTCCCGATCGAAATAGATTCAAGATTAATGATAACATCGTATACAAGGATTTCAACATGATTTTTAACTGCTTTTCTGAGAGCGGCTCCATATTGTGGATCGATGTGATCAGCAGGCTTGAATCGTGATGCATCCATCCTTTGAATCAGATAAAACATGACACATCGATTTCCCTTTTTTACGAGATGCTGTAGCTCTTCCAAATGTTTTTTCCCGCGAGATGTAACAGCATCCGGGAAAAAAGCAGTACAATTTTCGACAAGAGTGCAGTTTTTGATTTCGATATAACATCTCTCCGCTTTTCCTTTTGTGAGCAAAAGATCAAGCCTTGAATTGCCTACATTTACTTCACTGGAAATTTCCCGGTAACCTGTCAGTTCTTCAAGCAACCCGGATTCAATAGACTTTTTCACAAGCCGATTCGGCACCATCGTATTTACACCGACGAGGGATTCGGGCATTTGGATTAATTCCCATGTATATTTCAGTTTTCTTTTGGGATTATCATGCACTGAAAGATATACTGTTCTGCCCGGCTCCGAGCATTCTTTCATTGATCCTGTATTCGGACAATGCGCTGTAACGGTTTTCCCGTTTGATAGTTTTACGTCAGCCAGGAATCGCTTATAACGTTTCACGAGAGTGCCCCGGATTAGCTGGGGCCACATCAGGCTGCCTGCATTCTCTTTGTTCAAGGAAATAATATTTAATCTCCCTGTCCCGCCATATAATCATCATAAAGGGTTTCAAGAATATTCTTATGTTTTGCTTCTTCCTGGCACAGCATTTTAAAAATTTTCTTTAAAGCATCGTCATCAGCTTTTTCAAGGAGTTCGTTATACAGCATCAAAGCCTTTTCTTCACGCTTCATTGCCAGTCTAATTGTATCAGTATATGGCATACCCTTTTCATATGTAATATCAACCAGATAATCACTTCGTTTTATGTCTGTTATCCATTCAAACTTGTAGCTTTCCAGCACTTCTCTGTTCTGTTTGAATTTTTTCAACAAGTCCTGATGTTTCTTTTCTTCGTCGGCAAATTCTTTCAAGGCTGTTTTCGCACCTGAAAAAGTCTCTTCGTTACTCAGCTCAGTATAAAAATTTTCTGCCTCTATTTCATTCTCAATTGCAAAATCCAAGATGTCATCCATTGATTTGAAATTCATAACTTCGCTCCTATGTTTGGTTTTATTGTTTTGTATAAAAAAAGGGGATTTTAATAAACCATATCCATGCAGTCACTGGTTTTTTGTCCACAAATGGACCATATCTTACTCTCCGTGTCAATCCAAAGGATTGATTATGGGGTGATCTTTTGATCATTAAGTTCTAACTTATTTATTTAAATCAACTTATTATAGATTGAACATTTTTTACAGAAAATAGAGCAGAATTTGTTTTTAAAATAATTTATTTTTGAATGGACACAAGCTATACTTTTCCGGTATATTTTTATAAACTTCTAACCTGATTCATTGGAATCGAGTCTTCCGGCAAGTACGATTTGTTAAGTTGGCATTGTGTGAATCCGGATGCGGCATAACAAAAGCTTCCTATGAAAATTACGCAAATTGACTATCTGATTTGTGAACAATTTAATTAATGGAACAAAAACCGGCAGCTTTTTGTTTCGCAGGTTAATTTGATTTTACCCCTGTCAATCATATGCATGACAATTGAAGGAACAAGTTTATTTTCTGATTCATTAAGTTCTTCTTCAACGGCTTCAATAATATTATAAAGGCTTGTTGTTATTTTTTCATCATTGGATGTACGATTAGTGGGTGTATTATTTGTATTCATGAGGTTCCTCCTTCAGTAAGAATCAGAATTATGATGGGATAAATTAGCAAAAAACATGCCAGCTTATTGTTGGCCAGGGGTGTTGAAATTAGCGTATTGCATGGCACGTTTTTTGATTGTTCGATTCTATATAGATGATTACCTGGTCTCTAATTCAATCTCTAATGTTTAAGAATGATTTAGAAAAGGAGGTGAAACCATGACGATTGACCGATTTGTTCTTGCTTTTGCAGGCAGTTTCGTACTGGTTAGTGTGATACTGTCACAGGTGCATAGTGTCTATTGGCTTTGGTTTACAGCTTTCGTAGGCGCTAATCTTTTACAATCCTCCATTACCGGCTTTTGCCCGTTGGCAAAAGTTTTTCATTTTTTTGGAGTGAAGCCGGGAAAAGCTTTTCAGTAGAAGGAATCTGTGATGCCTTGTGATACACTTATGTTTCAAAAAGATCGATACAGATTTTTTTGAAGTTTCAACATTTGACGAACTCGTAAAAAGTCGAAATTTTGATGGCAAAGAAAAAAGTTCAAGTTCAAGGCGAGCGAATCATGAGGAGTACCGTGCCAGCGGTAGCCGAAAGGCGTGCGTAGTTAGCCTACTCCGCAATGACGAATGATGAAGCTCAACGCAGAAATTGGACTTCCAAATAATTAAAATTTGTATAAACGATCTAACTGCTCAAATTTAAAAGTTATTTACATTAATAGCGGCGCGAGCGCCGTCACCCGGCTTTTTACGAAGCCATCAACATTTAAATCAAAAAGGAGGGTACCATGACAGACTCTGTACATTGCCCGGGTTTTGAACAGAATAAAAATTTAAAAACATTTACCTGCAAATGTCCGGATTGCGGTGTTGAGGTAGAAGTGTTTTCCGATGAACTTGATAAAAAAAGAATCTGTGGCGGGTGCGGGAAAGAGATTGATGTGAATCAATGCGTTCTGGATGGACAAGTGTGATGGTGCCCGGCCGAATATTCCATTAAATTTGTTATTCGATTTTAAAATTGTAAAAAATTTCGATAGCAGTTATTACTGAAGCGGTGTCAACAGATCTGATCTGTTTTTGATACCGTTTTCTCAAGGAGATCAAAATGGATGTCGTCTTCCTGTCAAGGCTGCAATTTGCCACTGCCGTTATGTTTCATTTCCTTTTTGTGCCGCTTACTCTTGGGCTGTCTATCATGATTGCCTACATGGAAACAAAATATGTCAGAACCGGAGATGAGCTTTATCTCAGGATGACCAAATTCTGGGGCAAACTTTTTTTGATTAATTTTGCAGTGGGCGTTGTTACCGGTATCACCCTGGAGTTCCAATTTGGAACAAACTGGTCCAGATATTCAGCCTTTGTCGGCGATATCTTTGGTTCACTTTTAGCGATTGAAGCCACTGTCGCGTTTTTCCTCGAATCAACGCTTTTGGGAGTATGGATTTTCGGCTGGAATAAAATTTCGAAAAGGGCGCATGCAGCCGTAATGTGGCTTGTGGCGGCAGCAGGTAACCTCTCGGCAATATGGATCCTGATGGCAAATGGATGGATGCAGCATCCTGTCGGGTATACCATACGAAACGGCCGGGCAGAGCTTACCGATTTTGCCGCCGTGGTTTTTAATAAATTCGCGATTCTTCAATTTTTTCATATGGTAGGCGCGGGAATTGTATTAAGCGCATTTTTTGTTATGGGTATCAGCGCATACCATCTTTTAAAGAAACAGCACATCGACTTCTTCACCCGGTCTTTCCGCATCGGGCTTGTAATGGGGCTTATCTTTTCCATTTTTGTCGCTGCAGAAGGAGATGTTCATGGAATCCATGTCACCGAAGTACAGCCGGTGAAGCTGGCGGCAATGGAGTCACACTGGGAAACATCAAGGAATGCACCCCTTCATCTTTTAGCGATTCCGGATGAAGAGAAAGAAGAGAATATTGTCCAGATCGGTTCCATTCCCGGATTGCTCAGTTTCCTGGGGTATCATGATTTTAATGCAGAGGTTAAGGGCCTGAAAGACTTTCCAAAGGATGAAAGACCGCCGGTTTTCATCACATTTGTAGCATTCAGAACCATGGTTTTTCTGGGCTCTCTGTTCATTCTTCTTACAATCATTGGCTGGTTTAAACGGAATCGCCTGCTTGAGAGTCCGCGCTACCTCAAGGTTATGCTATGGTCAATTCCGCTTCCTTATATCGCGATCCAGATGGGATGGGTTCTTGCGGAAGTGGGCCGGCAGCCCTGGATTGTTTACGGGCTGATGAAAACGAAAGATGCGGCTTCTCCAATTGCCGGATCGCAGGTTTTGACGACGCTGATCGGCTTTTTCCTCGTATACGGACTTCTGGGTGCTGCAGGGTTTTATCTTATGGTACAAAAAGCAAAAAAAGGACCGGCAGATGCCTGATGAGTTTTTTTTAATACGGTTTGGGATGGTAAATCTTTTCGGATACACACGGAATTGAGTAGGGGGGCAGATGGAACTGCAGACAATATGGTTTTTTCTATGGGGGCTTTTGTGGGCGGTATTTTTCATGACCGATGGTTTTGACTTCGGGATCGGCATATTATACCCGTTTCTTGGAAAAACAGAGCATGAAAAACGCGTTATGCTGAATTCGGTCGGCCCTCTCTGGGATGGAAATGAAGTTTGGCTGATAACTGCAGGGGGTGTGACGTTTGCTGCATTTCCTCAAGTATATGCGGTTATGTTCTCATCCCTTTATTCCCCCCTGATGCTGATTCTGTTTGCCCTGATTCTAAGGGGCGTGTCGGTTGAATTCCG
>JAQYVL010000266.1 GCA_030145525.1 Desulfobacterales bacterium | reverse complement strand
ATATGCTGACCGGAATCCCCGGGAGTTCGGACTACTTTCTTCTTGCCGGTGTTACATATTCAAACCGATCAAAAATTGATGTGCTTGATGTGTCTCCGGAATCTCTGAAATCTTATGGAGCAGTAAAGGAAGTGGTTGTAAAGGAGATGGCGGAAGGAGTCCGAAGACTTTCGGGCTCAACTTACGGCCTTTCAACAAGTGGAATCGCAGGCCCTGGGGGTGGAACCGATGACAAACCCGTGGGGACAATTTGTATCGGGCTTGCGACACCTGACAATGTCCATGCTCATAGTTTCGAGCTCTCATTTGGAGACCGCGCAAGAAATAAAACCATTTTTGCCGTGACAGCACTTGAAATTTTACGAAGGGAACTACTGGATATCCCGATTGAGATATAATTGCTGCTATGCCTGAATTCTATTCTGTATTCGCCGGATGGCTGATCGATGGAAATGGATCGCCGGCCAGAGAAAACGTTTTGATTGAGATTGAAAAGGGTGAGATACGTTCTGTTTCAGATTGCGCTGAAGAGATTCGAAAAGAGAAGTATTTTTTACAGCCGGATATGATAGATCTATCCGGCTTTACTGTTTTACCGAGCCTTGTGGACAGTCATGTGCATCTCACCATGTCCGGATCTGCAGATTTGAAAATTCGTGAAAGTCAGCAGGTAGAAGGATTTGAAGATGTCTGCAAACGAATAATGGCTCATCTGGATGATCACCTCTATTGCGGGGTGCTTGCCGTAAGGGACGGGGGCGACCGGAATGCATATACAATTCGTTTTCGGAATTCCTGTCACAATCAGTCCAGAAATCCGGTTTTGATGAAAGTCTCAGGGAAAGCCTGGCATAGAAAAGGCCGTTACGGAAGATTGATCGGCAGGCCTCCTTCCGGGAGCAAAACTCTTGCTGAATCGATCTATGATACAGATGAAATGCCTGATCAGATCAAAATTGTTAATTCCGGATTAAACAGCCTTTCCCTGTTTGGGAAACAAACCCTGCCTCAGTTTACTTTCCGTGAATTGAAAGATGCGGTTGATCTGGCTGAAAAATACGGGAAGAAGGTCATGGTTCATGCCAATGGAGTGAAACCGGTGGGAATTGCAGTTGCAGCCGGCTGCCACTCCATTGAACACGGTTTTTTTATGGGAGAGGATAACCTTAAAAAAATAGCTGAAAAAGAATTAATCTGGGTTCCGACGGCAGTAACCATGAAGGCGTATGCCGGATTAATGAAAGGAAGTGATACCGGGCTTGTTTCGGAAAAAAATCTTGATCATCAGATTGAGCAGATCGGTTTGGCCAGGGAGTTTGGTGTAAAGGTCGCTATTGGAACTGATTCGGGCAGTCCGGGAGTAGATCACGGCAAAGCGATGAGAGATGAGATGGAGATTCTTCTGGAAGCCGGTTTTTCGGTTGAAGAGACTGTTCGTTCTGCAACATCTATTAATGCGGATCTTATCGGCCTGAAAAAAACCGGACGAATCGCAAAAGGAATGAGGGCCGATTTTATTGTTGCAAAAGACTCTCCTCTGGAATTCCCGAAAAGTCTTCAATCCATTGAAAGGATTTACATGGATGGGAATTTGATGTATAAAGCCTGATATATTGGCTATTCTGAAGTGAATAACGTTACGCAAAAGGAGAAATTTTGATTGTCGCCGGATTGACAGGTGGGATTGCAACCGGGAAATCCACCGTTTCAAAAATGTTTAGAGATGAAGGCGCTGTGATAATTGATGCAGATAAAATCGCTCATAATGTTGTAAAAAAAGGAGAGCCTGCATGGCAGCAGATCAGGGATTATTTTGGAAATGAAATCCTTTTGCCTAACGAAGAGATTAATAGAGCATATTTGGGGGATATTGTTTTTAATGATGTTGCCAAAAAAAAGGTGTTAAATGAAATTGTCCACCCTTTTGTTCTGGAGAAGATGGCAGAAGAGCTAAAGCAGGCCGAGGAGACTCGCCGGGGTTCAACCGTAATACTTGATGTGCCGCTTTTGATTGAATCCGGAATGCATAAGGGGATAATGTCAGATGTGATTTTAGTATACATTCCCGAAAGGCTGCAGCTGGAGCGCCTTATTGCTCGGGATAATATTTCGGTAGCAGATGCAACTGCCAGAATAAAATCACAGATGCCGATTGACGAGAAAAAGAATTATGCCGGTATTGTTATTGATAACAGCAAAAGTATAGATGAAACAAGAAAAAGAACCATAGAGGTTTTCAGGACTCTTACGAAATAGAGTGATATGCCGAAACGAAGTAGTTGAGGCATAGGGTGGTTTTTTTTCGATAGATAATAAAATTATTCATGAGGCTATGTTTATATTAAACTCGCTCCTTTTATACTCTTCATGCTTTTAAACCTGTGCTTGCTTATCATAAAATAAAAGACCTGCCAAATTCAACGAGAAAGATCCTGATTTATCTACTTGCGTTAGAAGATGACCTGAGATAAAAGAACAAATCTTATGTGAGGAAAAGGAATGTTTTTATCTGAACAAAAAAATAAAACAGGAAAGAGAAAGAATATGCGTTTTTTGCTGGTTAATCCATATTACCCGATATCCGAAGGGCCTTCACCCCCCCTTGGTATAGCATTTTTGGGTGCGGCTCTCGAAAGAGCCGGTGTTGAGGTGAAAGTGCTTGATTTGGTTGTTTATCCCTATTCGAAAACGACTTTTGAATCCGTTTTGAAAAAATTTAATCCTCATTTTGTCGGTTCCACTGCCGTAACCATGAGTTTTGATAATGCGATCAAAGTAATATCTGATGTAAAATCTATTAATCCTGATATTTATACCGTGATGGGCGGACCGCATGTTACTTTCTGTGCCAGGGAAACAATGGAAGCTTTTCCGGAGCTTGATTTTGTCGTATTGGGCGAAGGAGAAAAGACGATTGTTGACCTGGTAACAATGTCTGAAAATGGAAGAAAATGGGATAGAATCGAGGGACTTGCTTATCGTGACGGATCGAGTCTGCACTGCACCGATGTAAAAAAAACACCCATAGATGTTGATTCTCTTCCCTTGCCGGCAAGACATCTTTTGCCATTGGGAAGATACCGTGCTCTGAATATGCCGATCAGTTTGACAACAAGCCGGGGATGTCCATTTAAATGCATATTCTGTGTTGGAAGAAAAATGGTCGGTGCAAATGTACGATACAGGAGCGCAAAACCGGTTGTTGATGAAATGGAATCCCTTTACGATCTGGGTTTCCCCCAGATCAATATTGCGGATGATCTTTTTACTGCGAATAAAAAGCACTGTATTGAAATCTGTGATGAAATATTGGATAGGGGGCTGAAAATAAAGTGGTCCTCATTTGCTCGTGTCGACACCGTCTCGCCTGAAGTCATGAAAAAGATGAAAGAAGCAGGCTGTGATTCCGTAAGCTTTGGTGTTGAAACGGCGAATGCGGAGATTCTGAAAACCATTAGAAAAGGGATTACAATCTCTCAGGTAACAGATGCCGTAAAGATGTGCAATGATGCCGGAATTAAGCCGTGTGCTTCTTTTATTCTGGGTCTGCCGGGTGAAACGCCGGAAACCCTGAAAGAGACCGTTGAGTTCGGTAAAAAACTTAAAAAAATGGGAGTTTCATATGGTTTCCATTTGCTTGCACCATTTCCTGGAACCCGCATTCGGGAAGAAGCGGAGGAATATGGGATTAGAATTCTGACCAATGACTGGAGAGAGTATCATGCCAACAGAGCGATTGTGGAAACAGCCTCTGTCAAGAAGAAGATGCTCGATGATATCGCTTTGGAGTGGGAAAAAAATATTCATAAATGGTTAGGTCGTCTCAAAGAGCTGATCAAAAACGGTACCGCTTCGGAGGAAGAGGCTTTTCCGCTTGAAAACCTTGAGCGTACACTCCTGGCATATGATCTTATGATGGGTGATATATTGAAAGATTACGGTTCATGGCATCATGAGGAAGATTTGAATTTGTCAGACGAGGATTTATTAAAAAAGCTGATCAGCAGGATTCCTGAATCTTTTGATCATCCCCGCAAAAATATTGAAAAAACACTTAATTATTCTAAAGATAAAGGAAACCTTAGGCTCAAAAAAGAAGAAGGGTGTATAAAATGGGAATGGGTTGATTACCTGTAGCCTTAACCTTACATGAATAGAAAATACCTTTCAATAATAATATCTCCGAGGAAAATATAGGTAATTGCACCGATTGAGAGAAATGGGCCAAAGGGAATTGCAAATTTCATATTTTTCCCTTTCACAAGCATGAATAAAACCCCGACTGCGGTTCCTGTTGCAGAGGCAGCATAGATTGTAAACAGCACACCTTTCCAGCCGATCATTGCTCCAATCATTGCCAAAAGCTTGATGTCCCCTCCGCCCATTCCGATTTTTTTGGTGATTGCTTTATATATCCAGGCAATAAGAAACAAACTGCCTCCACCTGCGAGAATTCCAAGAAGGGAATCTGTTAAATGCATTTCAGGAAAAATGATCGAGGCAAACAGGAAAATCGGAATTCCCGGAAGTGTGATTCGGTTGGGAATAATTTTGTGGTCAATATCAATATAGGTGATAACAATCAGCGCTGATATAAATGCAAAAATGATTAGTGCCTGGAAAGATAAACCATATTTTAAAAATGAACAGAGGGCCAGCAGTCCGGTTATGATTTCAACGCATGCATAACGGGGAGAGATGGGGGACTTACAGTATCTGCAGCGACCTTTAAGGATGAGGTAGCTTAATACAGGAATATTGTCATAAAATTTTATTGCCTTTCCACAGGTCGGGCAGCTCGAAGATGGGCTGATTATGGATTTGAAGGCCGGCAGCCTGTAAATGCATACATTGAGAAAGCTGCCAATACACATTCCTAAAATAAAGGCGTATATATGAAAGAAGTATTCTGGAATTTGCGTTAGACTGAAACCGGAAAAAAATGAAGAATGCATATAAAAAACCAAAGTGTATTGATAATTCGAGTAAAAAATATTGCCGTTTTAGTTTTGATCTAAACCCTCCGTCCGGCTTTGCCGGAGGATCCGGAGTGATTTTGCCAATTACAGGGGGCTTCCTGAGGCCGCCTGCCATGCGGGTGGAGTTTCACTCAGTTGCTGGTTTTACAGTAAGGGTGAAATTCCACATTTGCTTATTTTGTCAGCCAATCTTAGGTATGTTGCATAAAAAAATCAAGGTTGTTATTGTAAATGATGTATTTGTTATTATATTAGCTGGTATCCATTAATATAATGAAAAAGAACAGGAGATATAATGGCTGAAACAGATAAAGATGATCTTGTTAGTCTTATGCAGGATGATGATATTGATACGGAAATACCTGGCGAACTCCCTCTTCTGCCGGTCCGGGATGTTGTTATTTTTACCGATATGCTTTTGCCTTTGTTTATCGGGCGAGAAAAATCGGTTGCTGCAATGGAATCGGCTGTTGAGGGCAGTAAACTTCTTTTCCTTGCCACCCAGAAAGATCCAACGATTGAGAACCCTGACCCCGATGAGATCTATCTGGTCGGCACTGTGGGGAAAATACTCAGGATGTTAAAGCTCCCGGACGGCCGATTAAAAGCGCTCGTTCAGGGTGTTTCAAAAGCGAAAATACTTAAATATACACGTAAGAGGACATCTTACCGGGTTAAAATAAAACTGATAAAAGAAAAATCAACAAAGAAAATCAGCCTTGAATCAGAAGCGCTTATGCGCAACGTCCGGGAGCAGTGTGAAAAAATACTGGCCCTTCGTGGTGAAATGACCGGTGAAGTGGGAACAATTCTGGATAATATTGATGAACCGGGAAAGCTGGCGGATCTGGTGGCATCGAATTTGCGGCTGAAAACCGAAGATGCACAGACTCTTTTAGAACTTGCCGATCCTGTAGGGCGCTTGATTAAGATCAATGAGTTTTTATCCAAGGAGGTTGAGCTGTCGGCTGTTCAGGCTAAGATTCAGTCCGATGTGCGGGATGAAATTTCAAAGAGTCAGCGTGATTACTATTTAAGGGAACAGGTCAGGGCGATTCACAAGGAACTCGGAGAATCAGATGAAAAAACGAACGAGTCTGATGAATATTCAAAAAAAATTATTCAGGCAAAGATGCCGAAGGATATTGAGAAGGAGTCTTTAAAACAGCTCAAGCGCCTGCAAATGATGCATACGGATTCCTCTGAGGCATCTATCGCAAGAACCTATCTTGACTGGCTCGTGGAAATGCCGTGGAGTAAGTCAACTAGAGATTTCATTAACATTAAAAGTGCACAGGAAACTCTTGACAAAGATCATTACGGTCTCGACAAAATTAAAGACAGGATTCTTGAGTACCTCAGCGTTCGCAAGCTGAACTCAAAAATGAAAGGTCCAATTCTTTGTTTTGTCGGACCTCCCGGTGTCGGCAAGACTTCTCTGGGCCAGGCTATTGCAAAAGCCATGAAGCGAAAATTTGTTAGGATTTCTCTTGGCGGATTACGGGATGAGGCTGAAATCAGGGGGCACCGCCGGACATATATTGGAGCGCTTCCAGGACGGATTATACAGGGTTTAAAACAGTGCGGAACAAATAACCCTGTATTTATGATGGATGAGATCGATAAAGTCGGTTCAGACTATCGTGGAGATCCCTCTTCAGCTCTTCTCGAGGCTTTGGACCCTGAACAGAATTTTGCTTTCAGCGATCACTATCTCAATTTGCCTTTTGATCTTTCAAAAGTCATGTTTATTTTAACGGCTAATCTCACAGATACAATCCCTTCAGCCCTTTTTGACCGCATGGAAATAATCAATATTCCAGGTTATACGGAAGAAGAAAAGAGGGTTATTGCTGAAACCTATCTGTTGTCGCGTCAGATTAAGGAAAACGGATTGAAATCGAGTAGAAGTTTATCCATCAGTCTCGGAGCCATGAATACCATTATAACGGAATACACCTCCGAGGCTGGTTTGCGTAATCTGGAAAGGGAACTTGGGACAATCTGTCGAAAGGTGGCCAGGCGAAAGGCTGAAGGGGGAAAAGGCTCTGTTTCCATTACACGAAGCAATCTTAAAAAATATCTTGGTGTCCCGAAGTTTATGCCTGAAATGGATCAGGAGGAAAGCCAGATTGGCCTGTCTACCGGGCTGGCATGGACACAGGTCGGTGGGGAAGTTTTATATGTAGAAGCTTCCCTTTTGCCCGGCAAGGGGGAGCTTATTATAACAGGCCAGTTGGGAGAAGTGATGCAGGAGTCAGCACGTGCTGCATTAAGCTACGCCCGCGCAAATATTGAATCAATGAACATTGTAAAAGATTTTTTTGAAAATCATGACATCCATATTCATGTTCCGGCCGGTGCAATTCCAAAAGACGGTCCGTCGGCGGGAATCGCGATTGCCACTGCCTTGATTTCTGCAATAACTGAAACACCTGTCAGTAAGGATGTCGCCATGACCGGTGAAATAACGCTAAGAGGCAGGGTGCTGCCGATCGGCGGATTAAAGGAGAAATCCCTTGGAGCTTTGCGGGCAGGTATTCGTACAATTATAATTCCTGAAAAGAATATAAAGGATCTGCCTGAAATTTCAAAAAATGTGAAACGAAAAATTGAGTTTATTCCTGTTGGTCAAATGGACAAAGTACTTTCGATTGCCATGGGGGAATTTAAAAAAAAATCCGGGAAAAAAGGTCGGCAAGTATCTAAAAATGAAAATACTGGCGGTTGATACGGCTTCCAAAAGTTGTAGTGTGGCGATTTTAAATGAGGAGAAAATTTTTGCAGAAATTTCCAATGCAACCGGGGAAACCCATTCAAAACACCTGATGGGAATGATAGAATCAGCGATCAGATCGTCAGGTGTCTCAAAAAAGGATCTGGATGCATATGCGGTGTCTATCGGGCCAGGCAGCTTTACCGGTCTCAGGATAGGAATCAGTACGGTAAAAGGCTTTTCAGAAGCTACAGGCAAGCCGGCAGCAGGTGTTTCATCCCTTGACGCCCTTGCTTTCGGTTTTTCCGCTTCAAACCTGTTGATATGTTCCATGCTTGATGCCAGGCGCAGCGAGGTATATTTTTCCTGTAACCGGTTTAGAGACGGGGTTATGACAAGGGTTGTTGAAGAGGGGGTCATGGATCCCGGAAGAGTTGCATCATCCATAAAAGAACCATGTTTGTTTGTGGGTGACGGTTCCATAGTATATAGAAAAGTGATCTCTGAGAAAGCCGCTGAAGAGGTTTTTTTTGATCAGCCGGAAAGGAATGCAATTCGCGCAGCCAATGTCGGATATCTTGGGATGAAAAAAATTCAAAAAGGAGAGGTCTGCGAAAAAAGTCTCGTGCCGCGTTACATTCGGAAATGTGATGCGGAGGTCAAAAAGAGGCCTTTTTAAAATTCTGAGTAGAATTGCGATTTTTGTTTTTCATTTTCTTATTCCGTTTTTATTGACAATTTAAGAAAGTTTTGATATTTTTATAAGGTTGTAGATATATTACCTAATATGTTCGGACAGTTAGTGCGGATTGTTTTGGTGGTTTAAATGGAAAAATTTTTTTGGTCTGACCCCTTGAGCCATACGGCTTTTCCTGTTGCAAAACCGGGATATGGCGTAATCGGTGCATCAGCATTTGCGACTGCAATATTTGCAATAATAGGCCTAACGGCCCTTGCGTTTTTTGGACTGGTCGTAACGTTTTTTGTTTGCTGGTTTTTCAGGGATCCGGATCGTGTAATACCCTCCAAAGAGGGGGCTGTAGTTTCACCGGCTGACGGTAAAGTTATCATAAGGGATATTGTAGAAGATTGCCCCTTCATGGAAGGGCCGTGTCTGAAAATCAGCATTTTCATGTCGATTTTTAATGTTCATGTAAACCGGATTCCCTACGAGGGAACAATTTCCCGGGTTGTTTATAATCCAGGCAAATTTTTTACCGCCAATCTGGACAAGGCCTCACAGGATAATGAGCAGAATGCGATTGTTCTTAAAACTGAAAATGATAAGAAGATCTGTTTTGTTCAGATTGCCGGCCTGGTGGCAAGAAGAATAATCTGCGGAGTTCAGGAAGGAGATTCACTGTCGCGCGGTCAGCGATTCGGAATGATATGTTTTGGTTCTCGACTTGATGTTTATTTACCATCTGATACCAAACCGAAAGTTTTTATAGGAGAAAAGGTCAAGGCGGGGACTTCTGTTTTAGGATATCTGAAATGATTTAGTGTGAATTCGTAAAAGTAGCATTTTTCGGACTTTTTAAGAGACCCTCAAACCTGCTTACTGTGTAAAAGTTTTTAATATATTAATTCGTTGCGAACAGGTTGTAAATTTTTCCGCCGGTCTTTCAGGCCGGCGGTTTTGATCTGTCTGTTTAGGTTTAAATTGTTTCAGGAGTGAGTTTTTATGTCAAAGGAATATAACATTGCCGTTGTCCCAGGAGACGGGACAGGCCCTGAGGTTGTTGCGGAGGGAATTAAGGTACTCGACAGTGTTGCAAAAAAATGTAATTTTTCGATAAAGTACAAAAATTTCAGTATTGGTGGTGAACATTATAAGGCTACGGGCGAAACCTTGACAGACGAGGTAAAGGCATCTCTGAGGGAGACTGATGCCATTTTTTTGGGTGCTATCGGTCATCCGGATGTTAAGCCGGGAATTCTTGAAAAAGGTGTTTTGCTGAATCTCAGGTTTGATTTTGACCAGTATATTAATTTAAGGCCGGTCAAGCTATATGACGGGGTTGATACTCCTTTAAAAGGTAAAAAACCGGAGGATATTGATTTTGTTGTGGTGCGTGAGAATACCGAAGGACTTTACGTGGGTGCGGGTGGAACATTGAAATACGGAACACCGGATGAGGTGGCTGTTCAAGAATCGATCAATACAAGAAAGGGTGTTGAACGTTGTATTCTATATGCTTTTGAATATTGCAGAAAACGTAACATGGGAAAAAAACTGACACTCTGCGGTAAAACCAATGTTCTTACCTATGCCTTTGATTTATGGGAACGGGCTTTTTATGATGTTTCAAAGGATTATCCGGATATACAGACCGACTATGCTCATGTGGATGCCATCTGCATGTGGATGGTAAAGAATCCGGAATGGTTTGATGTGATTGTCACAGACAATATGTTTGGAGACATTATTACCGACTTAGGAGCTATGATTCAGGGCGGTATGGGTATTGCCGCCGGCGGTAATATCAATCCGAACGGAGTGTCCATGTTTGAACCGATTGGTGGATCAGCCCCGAAATATACAGGAAAACAGGTTATTAACCCTATCGCGGCCATTATGGCCGGGCAGCTTATGCTCGAGACACTCGGTGAACAAACGGCTTCAGACATTATTGAAAAAGCCGTACAGAAAGTTCTGAAAGAAGATATAAAAGATGTTGGTGCCGGCAAGATGGGGTACACGACAAGTGAGGTCGGAGATCTGGTTGTAGATTTTATTGATAAAGAATAATCGCTGCAAGTAACGAAAGACTTATAAGCAGCCGCACAGGAGTAGTGGTTTTGGAGAGAGTACCGATAACAAAGATAGGATATACGGCATTGCAAAAAGAATTGGAAAATCTGAAGCGTGTCGAGCGCCCTTTGAATATCAAGGCGATTGAGGAAGCCCGGGCACATGGTGATCTGTCTGAGAATGCCGAATTTCATGCCGCAAAAGACCGCCAGGGGTTTATTGAGGGAAGAATAGGAGAGCTTTCGTTCAAGCTGGCTAATGCTGAAGTTATTGAACCGGAAAAATTGCCGAAAGATAAAGCGGTGTTTGGCTGTTATGTCGTTCTTGAAAATATAGACACCAGTGATGAGGTTCGATATCAGCTCGTGGGACCGGATGAATCAAATATTAATGAAGGACGCATTTCTGTGTCATCACCGCTTGGCAGAGCAATAATCGGGAAGCGGCCTGGTGATGAAGTGGTATTGAATGCGCCCGGCGGGAAAAGAAGTTATGAGCTTATTGAGATTTTGTAGTCTTTGGCTTGACCCGGTTAAGATTTTTATAAATTAGGAATAACTATAAATTAAAATGGAGGAATCTTATTGTGGCACGAATTACAATTGAAGACTGCCTGAAGAATGTTGCAAACCGTTTTGAACTGGTGCATATGGCATCCAAACGTGTTCGGCAGATTCGTGAAGGCTCTGATTACCTGGTGTATTCACCCAAGAACGAGGACATTGTTGTTTCACTAAGAGAGATTGCAGCCGCAAAAGTGAAACAAAAACAGGATTCGGAGTAATTTCCCGTATAAAGCCCCGTTCCGAATTTTTTCTGATCTTTAAGTCGTGTTAAACAAGATTATCTTTTAAAATAGGGGGCAGGAATACCGGCTGTATGGCATGGGTTCTTTCTATATTATGAAGGACATTCAAAATCAGCGTGACGACAGAAATATTTCAATTAACAAGGTGGGTATCAAGAATATCAGATATCCGATAACCGTAATGGATCGTAAAAACAATATCCAGAATACGGTCGCATCCATTAATATGTACGTTGACCTGCCTCATGACAGCAAAGGGACCCATATGAGCAGGTTTGTGGAAATGCTGCATGAATTCCGCCCGGAGGTTTCGCTGAAATCTTTTTCCCTTATTCTTGACCAGATGAAGAAGGACCTGAATGCCGCATCTTCCCATATCGAAGTGGCATTCCCCTATTTCATAAGAAAGGAGGCGCCTGTCAGCAAATCTCCGGGACTCATGGATTATTCATGCCGTCTGATTGGGAGCAGTGATCCGGACGGTAAGCTCGATCTTGTATCCGAAGTGATTGTCCCGATATCTTCAGTCTGCCCGTGTTCAAAGGAAATCAGCGATGGCGGAGCACACAATCAGCGCGGAGAGGTCCGGCTGAGCACCCGGTTCAAAAAATTTATCTGGATTGAGGATATGATCACACTTGTAGAAGGTGCTGCATCCTGCGATGTCTACTCTGTTCTGAAGCGTATTGATGAAAAATGGGTTACGGAAAAAGGTTTTAATAATCCGAAATTCGTTGAAGACATTGTAAGAGATATTGCAAGGGTCCTAATGAGAGATGATAACATAACCTGGTTTGCTGTGAGTGTTGAAAATTTTGAATCTATTC
>JAQYVL010000265.1 GCA_030145525.1 Desulfobacterales bacterium | reverse complement strand
TTGGACTTTTTACGAAGCCATCAATATTGGGAAACAATACATTATGGAATATGGTATGGTTCATGGCAATATCTGTGGTTATTCTGACGGCTTTCCTGATTGACAACCCAGTCCGGGATGACATACAAATACCCGTGCAGTCTGATGGGATGAATGAGAACTCGCTGTTTTGAATCAAAATGAGTTTCAAGTCACAAAACAGGCTGAATTAACATAATTTCTAAGGAAGGTTTCGATTCATGAAAATCTATCCATATCCATCTGTTGCCGCTGAAAAAAGGGTTGTAGCAATTGTCAATCGAGGACTCTCCTTTACAAAAAAGGATTATCAGGATGTGACCCGTATCATTGAGGATGTTAAAAAGAACGGGAATTCTGCCGTTGTTAAATATACAAATCGGTTTGATGCCCCACTCCTCACTGCAGAATCAATAGAGGTTTCTTCTCTTGAAATAAAAGAAGCCAAAAAGAGAGTGGATCGCTCATTTATGAGAGCCCTTAACCGTGCCGTTTCTCAGATAGAGGCGTTCCATAAACGTCAGGTGTCAAATTCATGGATTCATACAGACAGGCCCGGTGTTATTCTGGGCCAGCTGGTAAATCCTGTTGATGCGGCAGGAATTTATGTGCCGGGTGCAACCGGAGGAGAGACCCCTCTTGTTTCTTCGGTTCTGATGGGCGGTATACCGGCGCGAATCGCAGGTGTGGATACGATCGTAATGGTTACCCCCCCCACCAGGAAAGGGGAGGTTAATCCACACCTTATTGTGGCAGCACAGAAAGCTGGAATTCATAAAATCTATAAAGCCGGAAGTGCCTGGGCTGTTGCAGCCCTTGCTTATGGAACAGAAACAATCCCAAAAGTGAATATGATTGTCGGCCCGGGAAATATCTATGTTACACTTGCCAAAAAAATTGTTGCCGGTACCGTGGGAATTGACATGATTGCCGGCCCGAGTGAAATTTTGGTGATTGCAGATAAAACAGCAAACCCGGAGTATATTGCCGCTGATTTGCTGTCCCAGGCAGAGCACGATCCCCTTGCTTCATCAATCCTGATTACAGACTCGAAAGAGATTGCGGAGTTGACCAAAAAAGCGGTTTCAAAACAGCTTGTCGAGCTGGCGAGAGAGGAAATTGTCCGGCGTTCTATTTCAAATTATGGAGGGATTATGGTCGTGTCGGATATTGATGCTGCAATTGAGCTTGCGAATCGGATCGCACCGGAGCATCTTGAACTTCAGATTGATAATCCGTTTGAGTGTCTGGGAAGGATTCGTAATGCCGGTGCTGTTTTTCTTGGAAGCCATACCCCCGAACCTGTAGGTGACTACATGGCAGGTCCAAATCATGTTCTGCCGACCGCAGGGACTGCGAAGTTCGCTTCAGCTCTTTCCGTTGATCATTTTATCAAGAAGACGAGTATGATCCATTATTCGGAGGAGGCCTTTAAAAGGGAAGCTCATGACATCATGCTTCTCGCCAAAACCGAGGGGTTGGATGCCCATGCCAAATCTGTAAGAGTGAGGCTGAAAAAATAGAGAGCTCAGGAAGAGAAGTCAAAGAGAAGATATGACCCGAGCTTGTCATAATGCTCAAGAGAAAGAAATTCTGCTCCGAGCGAATGCCCGCTTATGCATCTGACGATTACCTCTTTTGTAACTTCTGAGTTTTGTTTGTCGTCAAGGGTAAACTGCAGCTTGAGTATGTCGCCGACCTTGATTTCCGCGTCGGTATTGATTTTCATTCTTAACCCGGATCTTGACAGATCCAGTATTTCCATCATCCCTCTGTCTTTTCCATTTTTATTCATGTAACTTCCCGAAAGGTGGAGATCTTTTCGAATATGCTTTCGTCTTTCAAGAAGGGCGGAATAGGTATGGCCGCAGGGGCATTTGCATTTGACACGCACAACTGTCTGTATGCTTTTATAGCTTGAAACATTAGCAGTTTTAGCTTTTTTGCATACAGGGCATTTGAATAAGGCCGTGTCATTGCTGCCGATAAAAACTGTTTCTGTCATCTGGATCACCCATATGAAATAAGGAATTAGGAAGACTGTACCAGTTTCATAGCATAAAATTTTCTATTTTTCAAATCTCAATTCATCCGGCCACTCTCTTTTATGACCGTCCACAATACCTTTTCGACATGCATCGACAACCATCTTTTGATTCTTAATGATTATATCCCGATCCGGAGCGACATTATTAAAAAGTTTCCAAAGTATCATGGAGCTGTTCTCAAGAGCTATCTCAAGGTCAAACAATATGAAAATGTTGAATCCTGAAAGCGTATCCAGGTTCAGCAGTTCTTCTGCAATTTTTTTTCCGCCCCGGATTTTTGTTTTTTCAATATTGATTAACAGTATCCGGTTGACGGTATCCTGATCCTTTAAATTTTCCGGGAGAAGCCTGCGAAAATCCCTTGACCCAACAATGTTTTCAAAAATAATGCTTTCAAGCTCCCTGTTGGAAAGCGGTATAGGAAGATTTTTGGGCATTCCCCTCGGAGGTTCATCCCTGAAGCGTTCTGTCAGGTCGATGCCGATTTTGGAACCGAAATTGGGAAATGGAGAAGAGTGATCGAGCACATCCAGAACCCCTTTTGTAAGGGTAATGTCGGAAGTTAAATCAAACCGTGCCAGGAATTCGTTTAAAACGGATTCAGGGCTTTGAGGATTTATGTTTTTATCAACGACAACAATTGCCTTGCAGAAACTCATCTGTCCCTGTCCCCACAGCCCGCTCATCAGCTTATTCGCATGCCCCGGGTACTCTTTTTCGATGGATACGATTACAATATTGTGAAAAACGCCTTCCCATGGGAACCAGTAGTTTTTAATTTCAGGCATGACCGATTGAATCATGGGCAGGAACAGCCTTTCCGTTGCCTTTGCAAGATAGCAGTCCTCCATTGGTGGAGGCCCGACCAGTGTTGCATTGTAAATCGGATTTTTTCGATGGGTAATTGCCGTGACATGAAATACCGGATAATCGTCAGCAAGGGAGTAATAACCTGTATGATCGCCAAAAGGACCTTCCAGTCGTTTTTCATCCGGATTGACATATCCTTCCAATACAAATTCGGCCTCGGCAGGAACTTCCATGTCGATGGTAACACATTCTGCCATTCGAACCGGTTTTTTCCGGATAAAGCCGGCAAGGAGCATTTCATCTATGCCCCGGGGCATGGGAGCGGTAGCTGAATAGATTGTAGCGGGATCAGCACCGATTGCCACTGCAACAGGCATCTTTTTGCCTGCCTCCCTGTACTCATTGAAATAATGGGAACCGTCTTTATGAATATGCCAGTGCATGCCGGTTGTATTTTTATCGAAAATTTGAAGTCTGTACATGCCTGCATTTCTTTTTCCCGTTATCAGGCTTTTAGTAAAAACAAGAGGGAGTGTTACAAAGGGGCCTGCATCACCGGGCCAGCAGTGAAGTACAGGGATGGCGGACAGGTCG
Source organism: Desulfobacterales bacterium (assembly GCA_030145525.1). Lineage (GTDB taxonomy): Bacteria > Desulfobacterota > Desulfobacteria > Desulfobacterales > SURF-7 > JAQYVL01. The sequence goes on along the minus strand of JAQYVL010000265.1, from coordinate 2,787 downwards.
ACCTGTTCGCCTTTGATTACCACTTCCTGACAGGGAGGCGGTTTTGATTTATATCTTCTCGGAAAAAAATTCGCAAGGTTGATCGCCATGGGGATAATGTTTATCGCATCCTTGAGATTTTTGGGAGGGTGGAATTCTATATATTCCCTGACCCTTTCTCCAAGCTGGTCCAGGTCTTTTACGCCAAGCGCAAGGCATATCCTTTTATTGCTTCCGAATATGTTGGTGACAACCGGGAATTTCGAGCCGGATACATTCCGAAAGAAAAGAGCCTTTCCTCCGCCCGGGCTTTTCGATTCCTTGTCTGTTATTTTGCTGATTTCAATAAAAGGAGAAACCTCGGCATCAATTTTTTTAATTTCGTTTTCATTCTCCAGGATTTTGATAAACGCTCTCAGATTGCGGTACACTTTTTACTCTCCCCACTGTTTGACGATGCCTTGCCGTATGTCGATATGGTCCAGAACCCTTGCAATCACAGTGTCGACAAGTTCATCTATTGTTTTTGGCTGAAAGTAGAAGGAAGGAGATGGAGGCATTATGGTTGCACCGGCCTGTGCAGCACGGTACATATTTTTTAAATGGATTAAATTCAGAGGAGTTTCTCTTGGGATAAGAATCAAAGGGCGCTTTTCCTTTAAGCAGACATCTGCTGCCCTGTGAATCAGATTATCCGCGATTCCCGAAGATATCGTTCCGAGTGTTTTCATGGAGCAGGGCGCGATCACCATCCCATTGTGGCGGAATGATCCGCTTGCAGGAGGAGCAAAAAGATCGTTCGGCTGATAGCATTCAAGTTCTGCTTCCGGGTGAAGTTTTATCCCTTCCTTTTCCAGAAAGGATTTAAACTCAGTTCCATTGTAATCCGTTTCATGCTTCAGGACTTCTTCGCCTGCTTTTGATATAATCAGCTTCACGCTGACAGGTCTCTCCAGGAGGGCTCTCAGAAGCCTGATGCCGTAAATAACGCCTGAGGCGCCGCAGATTGCTGCGATTATTATTTTTTTCAAGTTTATCACCCGATCAGTCTGTCTGCAAAGATTCCAATAAAAAGGACAGTGGAAATAATACTGTTCATATGGAAAAAAGCAATATTGATTTTGCTGAGATCATTTGGATTTAACAGCTTGTGCTCTACAATAAAAAGAAGAGCGATAATGAAAACTGTTATTAAATATATCACATTCAGGTCAAAAACAACATAGAGAAGGAGCAAAAATATAAACGAAAAAATATGAAAAATTTTTGCCGTAAAAAGAGCCTTTTTGATTCCAAGATGTGCCGGGATTGAAAAAAGGCCGGATTTGATATCAAAATTTACATCCTGGCATGCATAAAGGATATCAAAGCCTGCAATATAGGACATAAGCCCCATGGAAAGCAGGCAGATCCTGTAAGAAAAACTTCCGGTAATTGCTACCCACGCGCCAAGGGGCGCAAGAGATATCGCAAAACCGAGGTACAGATGGCAGAGCCAAGTAAATCTTTTCGCATAGGAGTATAATAGAAGGATTGCAAGAACCGGAAAGGAAAGATAAAAGCATAGTTTCCCGAGCATTGCGGAAGCGAGAATAAAGATAAAAGAGAACAGAAGGACAAAGCCTACGGCAGCGCCTTTTGTAATTTTCCCCGAAGGGAGCTCACGGTCTGCCGTTCGAGGGTTCTCGGCATCGAATTCTGCATCCACAATACGGTTAAATCCCATTGCAGATGATCGGGCTCCTGCCATTGCAACTATGATCCAAAAAAAACCGGATAAGGTAACAGCCTGCTTTTCATGGGCAAGGATGATGGCGGAAAGCGCGAAAGGAAGTGCAAATATGGTATGGCTGAATTTTATCATATTGCCGAAAGTCAGCATACGGTCACGAAAACTGCTGAATCGGCCGGAATTTTTTACGGATACTGGTTTCAATGTGACAAGTCAACTCCATCGATTTCCGCATTACAAAAGGTGCACCTGCTGTTTTTCACCATATTTTTTTTAACATGGAATCCATAACGTTCAATCAGGATTTCACCGCAGTTGTAGCAGAATGTATTTTCACCTGCTTCACCCGGAACGTTTCCGGTATAAACGTATCTCAGACCGGCTTTGAGGCCGATTTCACGGGCTCTTGTAATTGTTTCCGCAGGGGTCACGGGACGGTTTGTCATTTTGTATGTGGGATGAAACCGGCTGATGTGCCAGGGCGTATCCACCCCCAGATCATTTGCAATAAAGTTTGCAAGACCTTTCAGCTCTGAGGCGTCATCATTCAGTCCAGGAATGAGAAGCGTTGTGATCTCAAGCAGAATTCCAAGAGATTTCATTTGTCTCATTGTTTCTTTCACAGGTTCCAGTTTAGCTTCACAGTAAGTTTTATAAAAATCGTTGTTATAAGATTTGAGATCGACATTTGCAGCATCCAGAAAAGGAGCCGCCATCCGCAGCATTTCAGAGGTCATATATCCGTTTGTAACGAAAATATTTTTGATCCCGCTTTTTTTTGCAAGCTTTGCGGTGTCATATGCAAATTCAAAATAGACTGTTGGTTCTGTATATGTATAGGCTATGGTTTTACAGTTTCCCTTTGCAGCATCATCTACAATTTCCTGCGGGGAACAAACATGCCCTGTTATTAACCCCTCCTGATTCGATGGCATCTGGGCGATATCTGCATTCTGGCAGAACCGGCATTTGAAATTACAGCCGCATGTAGCAATAGAATAGGAAAGGGAGCCCGGTGAAAGATGAAAAATCGGTTTTTTTTCAATCGGGTCGATTTGTCTTGCAATTATCCGCCC
>JAQYVL010000264.1 GCA_030145525.1 Desulfobacterales bacterium | reverse complement strand
TTTATCCGGGAACCTTTTCTGGTAAAAAGGTTCAAAGAAAAAAAAGCAATAGAAGCGTCCTGTGTTTCCTGCAACAAATGCTTTGCGGCCATGTTTAACTCCATACCCGTAAAATGTTATGAGACAGGGCTGCCGGGATTTAAATAGTGTCCATCCATAAATGGCTATTTTGCCCGATTTCTGTGTCAGGCTCAAATTTTGACGCACTCGTAAAAAGTCAAAGTTTTGATGGCAAGGAAAAAAGTTCAAGGCGCGGAATTGAAAAATAAAAATCACACACGAATGACAGGAATGGATCAAATATTATGGAATATGGTATATGATCAAATTTTTTTCTGTATTTGGGGAATCTCAACACTTAGGGCTCCCCTTAAAGATGATATTATTGAAAAAACATTGGAATATCTCATTGCCACCATACCAATTTTAAATAGTAAACCAGAATTTAACTGGTTTAACGGGCGTTGGAAATTTATTGAAAAAAAAGATGTGAAAGATTTAATTTTACGTATCAAAACAAAGACAGATGAAGAGGCTAAGGAAAGGGTAAATAAACTTTTTGTAAATCCCATAGATTCAACAAAAGTCTCAATGATTCGTCTTATATCGATTGATGGACTATCAAAGCATTATTTTGTTATTCAAGTCCACCATCTTGTTCTTGACGGTGAGGGATTAAAAAGACTTTGTGTTAAGTTTGCTGAGATCTACAAAGAGCTACACAATGATAAAGGCTGGGAACCAACCACTATACTTGATCCTAACCGAAGCTGGTGGCAGATTGCAAAAACATTTGGATTACGCCATATATGGTTAATTCATAAAACTCTTTTTATCAATTCTTATGAAGTAATTCGATCAAAAGTTCTAAAAAGGACGAAATACAATCTTTCCGGAGATTTCAACATTAATGAAAAATCAATTTCACCTTCATCTCCATATTTTGAAAGCATTGTTGTTGAAAAAGATATAATGCTAAAATTGAAAGCATTTGGAAAGGATCAAAAATATACCGTAAATGATATTCTAATGACATCATTTTCGCTTGCGATCAGTAAATGGAATAAAGATCGTGGAGATAACCATGAATGGTTGAAGTTCGGATATACTGCGAACATGCGTCGCTGGTGGGGAGAGCCAAGTGGAACATTTGGAAATTTCAGTGCTGTTTTATTGTTTGAAGAACTGAATAAAAATTTAAAAGACCCCGCAACTGCCTTGGCATCTATTAAAAAAAAGGTTGATAAGGTTAAGAAAAGAATTGGATTAGATTGTTATGCAATTTTGGGCTACTTAAAATTCATACCATATTTCTGTGTTCGTAAAGTTTCGTTATCGTTAAAAGAAAAGCTATTTGCTTTTCTTAGATATAATCATGCTATGACTAATATGGGTATTGTCTTTGAAGAAGCAGGTGATTTCGGGCATACGGAAGCGTTGAATTATTCATTTCTTGCTCCAGCAGGCCCGGGAGGTTGCATAATATTTACTATTACTACTTACAAAAACGTGACGACGATATATATCGGTTGTAATGAAGATTACTTTAAAAAAGAAACTGCGAATATCTTTCTAAAAGTATGGAAAGAAAAGATACTTGAAATTATTTCATCATAATAAAATTCGCCGCTGTCATTAAAACAGCCTGTTCAAACGATTTTAGTGAAAATTTTTTGATTGCTGAAAATTTCTCAACCCAAGTGGTAAACCTGACAGCTTGTGATATAGAGATATTGTGCCGTATAATTTGGAATGTAATCAAACAAACGTAAGGGAGTAACTATGGGTCTGACCATTAATGAGGTTGAAAAAGTTGATATTTTGACACTTCAGGACAATTATATTGATCTCGTGTCTCAGGACAACACTGAAATCATTCAAAGGGCCATGCCTTTAATAGGCACGGAGATAAAAAATAGTGTTTTGGCGGAACACGGATTTGCATCTCTTGTTACTATTACGAACCAAGGGGGGATGCGGTCAATGCTATTTGACTTTGGATTCTCTGAAAACGGAGCAGCCTTTAACGCCGAAGCACTAAGCGCGGATTTGACAACCATCGAAGTTCTTGCTCTGTCCCACGGCCATTTAGATCATGTGGGCGGAATAGAAAAGCTTGTGAAAAAAATCGGAAAGGATAATATTGAACTTGTGTTGCATCCTGCGGCTTTCCGAAGCCTCCGCTATGTGAAAGTCACTGAAGACTTTAAGGTTCATTTTCCTCCTTTTACTCGTGAGAAAGCTCAGGCTGCCGGCGTTGCTCTTATAGAATCTGAAGAGCCCTATCCCCTCTTGGATAACACTGTCATCTTTTTGGGGGAAATTCCTCGACATACTGACTTTGAAAAAGGATCTTCAAATCTCTGTTACGAGGAAAACGGTGAAGAAAAACAGGATCCGATAAACGACGATTCAGCCATCGTGTTTAATGTCAAAGACAAGGGACTTGTCATCCTGTCGGGCTGTGCACATGCAGGTATCATAAATACTGCAAGATACGCACAAGTAGTGACCGGAATTGACACAATATATGCCATCATGGGAGGCTTTCACCTTACAGGGGCTGATTTTGATTCGGTTGTTAAACCCACCTCCGAGGCATTGGAGAATTTAGATCCGGATTATGTTGTACCCACGCATTGTACTGGCAGGGAAGCAATCATGCACATCGAAAAAGAGATGCCCGATAAATTTTTACTTAACATGGCCGGGACAAAGCTGACTTTTTCATAGTAGTGTGAAGATGCAAAAATGGTATTGACCTATCCCCGGGTTTGTTTGTATTGATTCTGTCACTTGAAAAGATGGATTTAAGGCCCTATGATACAGGGGGTTCATCCGATGTTGAAATGATGATAAGGGTATCGGGATATTGACTATAAAAGGAGGACCTATGAAGATTTTGGGCATTAACGCAAGTCCGAGAAAAAAAGCAAACACACAGACACTGGTAGAGGCTGTATTGGAAGGCGCTTCAGAAAAAGGAGCTCAAACCCGCCTTGTCAATTTGAGAGAGATGGACATTAATGGCTGTCTGGGGTGTGAAGGGTGCAAAAAGCATCTGGGCAAATGTGTGCAGAAGGATGATCTGACCACCCTGCTTCAGGAGATGACCGCCTATGATGCCATTGTCATGGGAACGCCGGTTTACTGGTATCATGTGACATCACAGTTTAAAATGCTGGTGGACCGTCTTTACTGTTTTATGGAACTGGAAGAAAATTCGGAAACAGGGGAGCAAACGATCAGGGCGGAGTTTCCAGCAGGTAAAAAATTTATCTTTCTCATTTCCCGCGGTGATCCAGAACCGGCGGAGATTTTCCCGCAGCTTTACGATCATATGAATGAATGGCTAAATTTAATACCGCTTTCTCTTGGAGCCGGGAGTTACGAATTTTTCCATCAATACGGAGCACATATTGATCGGAAGTCGGCAAGAAATGATGCTGGGCTGCTGGAGAAGGCAAGGGCAGCCGGTTCCGGACTGGTTTCATGAGCACAAAATAATATAATATGGCAGTCGCGAAAAGGAGATCATGTGATGAAAGGATAATGATATTGTGAGCAATAAAAAGAATCGCGTATGCCCTGTAACAATGGCAGGGAGTCTCGATAATCGGATTCGAAGATGGTTTCAGAACCCTCAGAAGATACTTGGGCCATACATAAAAGAGGGAATGACGGTGCTCGATCTGGGCTGCGGTCCAGGTTTTTTCTCTATTGGTATGGCTCAAATGGCTGGTAAATCCGGACTGGTTATTGCTTCTGATTTGCAGGAAGGGATGCTTCAGAAAGTAAGAGACAAGATAAAAGGAACAGAACTTGAGGAACGAATAACACTTCATAAGTGCGAAGAGAATAAAATAGGCTTGTCCGGGGGAGTTGATTTTGTTTTGGCTTTCTACATGGTTCATGAAGTCCCGGATCAGAAAGAATTTTTTAATGAGCTGTTATCGATACTTAAACCAAAGGGGCAGGTTTTCATTGTGGAACCTCCATTACATGTATCAAAGGCGGCGTTTGAAGAAATGATCAGAAAATCACGGGAAGCTGGTTTCACACCTGTCGAAAGCCCCAAGGTGTTTCTCAGCAAGACAGTAATTCTGGAAAAGGTCCGGCACTAACTATTCTTCCATTTCATGATCACAGTGTGCACTCTGTCTCCTTGACACATAATTGTTTCTTGAATATAAAAGACATGTTAAAAGAGAGTTCCTGTTGTTTTCTAACAAACAGAGCAGTAACATGAAGAAGAAAAGGAATGCCATATGTCCATCAGAAAAGAATTGTCAGGGAAAAAGATACTGATTACAGGAACGACCGGGTTTCTCGGCAAGACATTGCTGGGAAAATTATTATGGGAGGTGCCGGATGTTTCCGAGGTCCGGCTCCTTGTGCGTCCGGGAAAGGAAAGCTCTGATCGTCATGAGTCTGCAAGGCTCAGAATCATTAATGATATTAAAACATCTCCAGCGTTTAAGCGGCTTCGGGAACGAGAAACAGACCTTGTTCAGTTTCTTGATAAAAAGGTTCGTGTTATCCCCTGTGATTTTCTGCAGGAAGATCTGGGCCTCTCCCAGGAGGATCATGATACAATTTTAAACGGACTTGATGCGGTTATCCATATCGCTGCAGCTGTTTCATGGGATGAACGGTTTGATTATTCTATACGTGCAAATTCACTCGGAACAAAGAATCTAATGAAGATGGTTCAATCCTGCTCACCGATTCCGCGATTTGTGCACATTTCTTCTGCTTATGTACATGGGAAGAGAACGGGCAGGGTTATGGAAACCGCATTTGATCCTGAAAAGAGCATTGCAAACGAACTGGGAAGCAGGGAATTTTTTCAAATCGATTCAGAGATCCGGCAGGCCCTTGAGCGAGCGGATCAGGTGGAGAAAGAATCCAAAAGAGCAGATCAAGTTCGAAAATTTGAACAGGAAATTTATCTTCGTTCAGGTGTCACGGCAGACTCCGGGGGCACCGGAATTTCAGATCAGGTTGAAAATCTTCGCAGAAAATATGTTCGGAGAATACTGTCAGACTATGGAATTGAAAGAGCAAGACTGCATGGCTGGATCGACTCATACACATTCAGCAAAGCCATGGCCGAAATGCTGCTCACTCAAAACAGAGGGGAGGTCCCGCTTGCAATCATTCGACCCCCAGGAATAACAAGCGCACTGCAGGACCCGGATACAGGATGGCTGGAAGGATATCATCTGACCGAGCCTCTGATTGAAGGCCTCGGAAGAGGATTGATAAAAGTTTTTCCGGGACTTCCGGAATCGGTTATTGACACCGTCCCGGTTGACTGTGTGGTAAACCTGATTCTGGCTGTTACAGCCACCCTGAAAGACGCTTCAAAACCTTATGTTTATCAGATTGCGACAAGTGATCTGAACCCGATTACGCTTGGAGAAATTGAAAGAATCTGGAGAAACTACTTTAACCGGAATCCGCTGAATGATGCAAAGGGGAAGCCGGTAACGGTGCATCCGGCCAAGCTGGTGGCTGACCCGGATAGATTTGTAAAAGGAATTCGGCAGCGCTATGGCATTCCGCTGTCCATTGCGGAAAATTTACTTCATCGATTCTCCTGGGCAAAAACAATCGGTTCATATAGAAAACTGCTGGGATGGGTTGTGCGTTCCCGAAAAAGACTCGAACGAATGACCCGATTTTCCGATCTGTATTCAACATACACCATCAACAGTTGGTGTTTTGTCTCAGACAACACCCAAAAACTCCTCTCAGAACTCTCCGGAGAGGATCTCGAACGATTTAATTTTGATGTAAAACGGATCAACTGGACAGAATTCTGGTCTGAGATTCATATACCCGGTATGCGCCGATACGTTCTGAAAAATGAATCTTCGACCAAAGCGGCTGCATAAATGGGGAGTCCGATTTAGGTTTATGGCAGAAAAGCAGCTTGCCGCCTTCAGCTGCCTTTTTTTGGAAGCTGGACGGTTTGGGGAATCGATTCCTTCCCTTTTAATAGAATCTTTATCCGCATCGTGTCTGGCTTTGCTTTATGATTTTGGCTGACAGAATGCATGAGGAAACAATGGACTTTGAAGAATTGTTAATAATGGGCAATAATTTTTATTATGATCATCAGTATATCACCATTATTTTTATTGCCGTTATACTGATTTTATTATATTTGAAGCCTAAACAATTTTTAAAACTGACGATTACGCTTTTTGCTTTGGGTGCTGTTTTTTATGTTCTCTCTTTGATTGGCGAGGCGACTTTCACCGGGATATCACAAAAGGGGAAAATAGTGAATAAATCCCCATAATCACCTTTTTTCATAAAAAAATCACATAACGACAAAGACAGGTAAAAAAAATGAAACATATATATTGCCCTGATGTTGAAGGTCTGGATTCGCTGGCCCTTGGGCTTGAAGGTTCAGCAAAGATGATGCTCAAGCTGTTATCCGAAGATTCCGTTTGGATTGAAATCGAGCCGGGCGGGCATACCCCTGACCATACGCATAACGATAAAGAACGTGTGGTTGTAATGTCCGGTAGTGGCGAAATTAAAGCCGGGGAAGAACGGAAAAATATCAAAGAAGGCGACTTCCTTGAATTCGATGCGGATGAACAGCATCAGGCAATCAACAATAGTGATGAGATGTTGGTGCTTTTGTGCTTTCGGAATCAAAAATGATGGCTTCGTAAAAAGCCAGTTCATGCCATTTTTTGTAAAAAAGGGGAAATCATTTTGGAAATCTGTCCCCCGAATTTGCAAGCAAAAAAGAGCGTTCACAAAGATA
>JAQYVL010000263.1 GCA_030145525.1 Desulfobacterales bacterium | reverse complement strand
CGTAGATAAAATAAGACTCTTCAGTGCAGGGTTTGCAAAGTGCCTGACCTTCGGTAACGATTTCTCTTGAATCGCGTATCACCTGGCCGCAGGAACTGCATAAAACTTTTCGCCGAGTAGGACCGGGCAGATCAAAATCATTCAGTTTTACCTGAACCTTTTGAACGCGGAAAAGTACACAATCCGGCATCCGTTTGTAAGCCTCTATCTGCTGCTCCGGTTTTCCCTCAATTTCCGGGGCATATCTGGAGGCCAGGTCACGGGCTTCCTCAGTGGACAGCACGCGAATTGAGCTGTTGGATTCCAAGTTTACAAAGGTTGCAGCCATAATCCCGTAATCCATGAATTTCAGACTTCGGCGCCCCAGTTTGACACCGGTAACATGAGCCACGGCATCTGCTGCGCAGCGATCCATCTCCACATAAACGAGGAGCTTTTTAATTTGATCGCTTCCGGCAGGATCATCCAACCCGATCAGTCGGCATCCCAATAGCGCCATACGGACGCCTACAACCTGACCGGGGCAAAGATGCCCATGAGCCAGAGATGATTTTTCCAAAAGGGTATTGAAATTCTGCATTTTATTCTTTTCACATGCCTTATGTTAAACTTAACATAACTAAAAAAATGATTTCCTGCAAGCAGAGAAATGGCAGCCTTGTTTTAGACAGTCGAGAATATTAAATCTGGTCTTTGCCGGCGGATTGCATTTATTGGATAACGGTGTTAATTCTCTATTGTTCTCAGAGCATGATATCGGATTTTAGACGTACAATAAAAGGGAATACCGCGCGCGCATACGAGCACTGCACGTGATCTGTCAAGGTGTAATCAGGCGACATGTTGGTTGAAAATTAACTGTAAAATCGGATAGATACCATGATCAAATTAAAACTTAGGTCGAGTCACTGGATTGTTGATGACAGGGGTAATATCGTATTCGGCAAGGGGCGCCTGGAAATTTTAGAGAGTATTGAAAAAACAGGGTCGATCAATCAGACGGCAAAAGAGATGAAAATGTCTTATAAAACCGTCTGGAGTAAAATCAAATCCACCGAGAAGAATTTGAAAAACAAAATCGTCCACTCCGACAGAATAAGCGGTACCCGGTTAACCCGGGCAGGCAGGAAACTGGTAACAGAATTCAGGCTGTTGAATCAGCGCTGTATTAGATCGGACGATCAAATATTTGAACAAATTTTCGATTAATTTCATAAATATGTTCTTTTTGCATAAAATCTTTAAGAACGATCGTTACACATAGTGCGTATGCGGTTGACATATAGTACTTCATCGAAACGTAACACAATTTTGACAACCAGTATAAAGGAGTAAACTCTCATTTCCGGTTTTATCCGGAGCTTGGAGACATTATGGCGAAAAAGAAGGCACCTGCACTTGTTCCTATTGGAAAGAAAATCAAAAAGGTAAGAACCCAAAAAAAGATTACCCTTGAACGTATGGCCAATGAAACCGGTTTCAAAAAAGACTATCTAAAAGAGATAGAAGCTGGAAAGTCGATTCCGCCTGTTGGCATGATTTTGCAGATTTCAAGGGCGTTGCAGATTGATTCAGAGTTCTTCTTAAAAGATCAGGAAGCTAACATTGAAAGCCGGGTGAAAGCGTATGCAAAACGGACGGACAATTACGCTTACACCACACTTACCCCTGGCGCGGAGCATAAGCGTCTGAATGCTTTCCGCGTTAAAATCAAAGCAATGCAGGAGCATAAAAAGGTTGAATATCAGCATGAAGGGGAAGAGTTTGTGTATGTTCTAAAGGGTAAGATCGAGGTGATGGTTGGCGACCATGTGAATTCTTTAAAAGAAGGTGAATCCCTTCATTTTAATTCAGCAATAAAACACAAATTGCGTAATATCGGGAAAAAAGACGCGGAGCTTCTTGTCGTTATTTACGGATCTTGAGAAATTGCAGTTGAATGCCTTGATATATAAATTATTGTTTTTGTTGGGCACAGAGATTTCACCATTGAAGAGGTTTTGAAACCGATTCCGGATCAAGCTGAGTTTTTGATGCATTAAAGGAGGAGCAATTGTTATATAAATTAACGAATGAACAACTCATGATTCAGTCCATGGTCAGGGAGTTTTCAAGAAAAGTGATTGCTGTCACGGCGGCTGAGCGAGACCAAACCAAGGAGTTTCCCGCTGAAAACATCAAAAAAATGGGTGAGCTGGGGTTGATGGGAATGATGATACCGCCGGAATATGGAGGTCAGGGCGCTGATACGGTCAGCTATGTTCTGGCCCTTTCGGAGATCGCTTATTCCTGCGCATCAACCGCTGTTGTGATGTCGGTGCAGAACTCAATTGTATGCGAAAGCATCAATCGATTCGGAAATGAATATCAGAAAGAAAAATTTTTAAAGCCATTGGCAGAAGGGGCGGTTATCGGTGCTTTCGCCCTTACCGAACCGGAAGCAGGTTCAGATCCCGTAAGACAATCTTCTACTGCTGTGAAGGACGGCGATTTTTATATCTTGAATGGTGAGAAGCGCTTTATTACATCCGGGAAGAATGCAGAAATCGTAATTGTTACGGCCAAAACAGATGAATCTAAAATGCATAAGGGCATCAGTGCGTTTCTGGTTACCAAAGGGACACCGGGGTTTGCTGTAGGAAATGTTGAAGATAAGATGGGGCTGCGGGCGTCTGATACGACCGATCTGATATTTGAAAATTGCAGGATCCCTGCCAAAAACTTGTTGGGCGAAGAGGGTGACGGGTTTAAAATCGCAATGACCGGCCTTGACGGCGGTCGTATCGGGATTGCAGCGCAGTCGATAGGTGTTGCACAGGCGGCTTTTGATGCTGCGGTAAAATATGCAAAAAAGCGGAAACAGTTTGGTCAGTCGATTTCCAAGTTTCAAGGTCTTCGGTGGATGATTGCAGATATGGCAACAGAGATTGAAGCGGCCAGACAGTTGATGTTTCTGGCGGCTTCCATGAAGGACAGGAAAGAAAAATATTCAACACAGGCTTCCATGGCAAAGCTTTACGCTTCAGAGATGGTAAATCGATTGACGGCAAAGGCGTTGCAGATTCATGGTGGATATGGATTTATAAAGGACTATCCGGTGGAGCGGTATTACAGGGATGCAAGGGTTTTTACAATTTATGAGGGGACTTCGGAAATACAGCGTGTGGTTATTTCCAACAGTATCCTGAAGGATAAACGTCTGCCATAACAGGCGGATGTTTAATATTGACCTTTATCATCTCTGTATGATAGTAAGATGACCTTTGTGGTTTGTGGATGAATTTTCAATGAAAACTTTTATTTGTGCTCCGTAGTTCAGTAAGAGGCTAAGTGAGGTTATAGAATGGCCAGTAAAAAGAAACAATCGGATTATGAAGTTACATTTTTTAGCCGGGGAGGCCAGGGAGGAGTAACCTCCTGCCAGCTTCTGGCCCAGATGGCCTTTGTCGAGGGATTCAAGGATGTAATGTCGATCCCCCAAATCGGCGCAGAACGCAGAGGCGCGGCAATCAGAGCTTTTTTAATTATTGCGAATCATGAGATTCGGAGGGTTAGCGCGGTTACCGATCCTGATGTTGTACTGGTTTTTGATGAGTCGCTTTTGAATCTGCCCCCCATTTTGGATGCCATTCCCAAAAAAGACTGCAAGGTCATTGTCAATGCTGAAAATTTAAGCAAAGAAACCCGGCTCTCACGGGATATTGAGCTTTATTCCTTTCCCGGGACTTCCATTGCCATTGCCCTTGACCTGATGCTGGAAGGGTCTCCGCTTGTCAATGTGCCCATTCTCGGCGCTTTTTCACAAGTTACCGGGCTGGTTTCCATGGACTCACTAAAGAGTGTACTCAAAGAGAAATGGGGTAGCAGGGCGGACAGGAACATCGAATCAATTGAGCAGTCTTACAAGAAAACAGTGAGAGTTTACTAATGATGATGCACTCGGCTTTTTACGAAGCCATCAATGATGACAGTCTCGTAAAAAGTCAAAATTTTGATGGCAAAGAAAAAGGTTCAAGTTCAAGGCGCGCAAATCTCGAGGAATGAGGTGTAGTTAGCCTACTCCGCAGTGACGAGAGATGCAGCGCAACGCCGAAATTGGACTTTTTACGAAGCCATCAATGATAACGGGCCGGAGGCTCATAGATCTTCAGTTTGCCGGATAAACTAAGGAACGGTTTGGAAATGAAAAAGGATGATAATAAATCGTCGAACATAACATGTCCCATTTATAAATCATGGCGGGAGCTTCCTCATATCCCTGTCTCTAAAGGCCAAAAGGGCAGTATTGGTGAAACAGGCGACTGGAGGACTTTTCGCCCGGAGATTGACAAAAAGAAATGCAATAAGTGCGGTATCTGCTATGTTTACTGTCCGGACGGGGTTATTGTTTTCAAGGAAGGTTCGGTTCCTGAAATTGACTACACATATTGCAAGGGATGCGGAATCTGCAAGGTCAAGTGTCCTAAAAAGGTCATTGAGATGATCCAGGAACGCGAATAGATCAATTTTTGTGCATGACAGGTTAAAGATGAGCAAAATGAAAAAAACACAAACAGATAAAGAAAAGACGATTATCATGTCCGGCAACTATGCAGCCGCCTGGGGAGCGAAATGCGCTCGGGTAAAGGTAGTCAGCGCATACCCGATTACCCCCCAGACTACAGTCGTAGAAAAAATGGCGGAGTTTGTCGATACTAAGGAACTGGATGCCAACTACATTAAAGTTGAATCAGAGCACTCCGTAATGTCTTCTCTTGTGGGAAGTTCCATGACCGGCGCCCGTTCATTCACAGCAACCTCCGGACAGGGGCTGCTTTACATGACCGAGATGCTGCACTGGGTTTCCTCGTCAAGGCTTCCCATAGTCACCACCATCGCGAGTCGCGGTATCGCGCCGCCCTGGAATATCTGGGCGGAGTATACTGACATTCTTTCCATCAGGGATTGTGGATGGATAATTCAATTTGCCTCAACGCACCAGGAGATTTTTGACTCGGTATTGATGAGCTACAAGATCGCTGAAAATGAAGATGTAATGCTCCCTTATTTTATTGTTTATGGAGGTTTTACACAAAGTCACACCAGCAAACCCGTACGCATACCAAGGCAGACTGATGTTGATAATTTTTTGCCGGCGCCGCCTGAAAAAGGATGGAGCCATCTCAATCTTGATCCCGAAAATCCAATCACGCACGGGAACCTGCTGATGCCTCAGCAGGAGTATCTTGATTTCCGTTTCCTGATTCACGACTCGATGATGAAGTCGAAAAAGACGATTCACAGGACTATCAAAGAATTCAAAAAATCATTTGGCAGGGACTACAAGGGACTTGTTGAAAAATATAGATGTGATGATGCCGATGTAGTCATGATCAGCTATGGCGCACTGGCAGAGCAGAATAAAAACGCTGTTGACACGCTGAGGGAAAAAGGGCGCAAGGTTGGATCTTTTAAATTGAGATATATCAGGCCATTCCCGACAGAAGAGCTGATGGAGCTTTTTGATTCCGGGGTCAAAGTCATCGGCGTGGCTGATCAGGGGACAGCATTTGGCAGTCCCACCGGCGGTCCTATTTCAACCGAGGTGATGTCCCTTTTGGGAAGCGGCAAAAGAAAGATCAAAGTCTTGCCGATTATATGGGGCCTTGGAGGGAGAAATGTCACCGTGGATGAGCAGATAAATCTTTATAAACATCTCCTTCGGCTAAAGAATAAAAATGAATATCCTGTCGATGATGCCTTTCAGCAGGGCACGTATTGGCTGGGATTAAAGACAGGAGCATAGAGGAATGGTTTCAGTCAAAGAATTAATCAAAACAGAAAGTAACAAGCCTGAATTGTTTCAGGCGGGAAGTTCGGCCTGTGCGGGATGTGCCTCTATTTTAGCCCTGCGATGGGCCTTGAAGGCTCTAGGACCGAAAACGGTTGTTGTGTCGCCCGCGTCCTGCGCGAACGTCTATATTGGTATATGGCCAAAAGCTTCAGCCTCGGTTCCTTATATAAACATGGCTTTTGCCGCCGGTGCGTCGGCCGCATCAGGCGTAGTAGCCGGATATGAGGCGCTGGGAAAGAAAGATATTAATGTGCTCACATGGGCCGGGGACGGGGGGACCGTCGATATCGGAATTCAGGCCCTGAGCGGCGCCATTGAGAGGAGCACGAATTTTATTTATGCCTGTTATGATAATGAGGGCTATATGAATACCGGAACGCAGCGCAGCTCCTCCACACCCAAACATACGGTAACCACAACTACGCCTTTGGGAAAAGGTATGCATAAAAAGGATATTGCCCAGATCATTGCGGCTCATGATATACCCTATGTAGC
>JAQYVL010000262.1 GCA_030145525.1 Desulfobacterales bacterium | reverse complement strand
TTCTGTTATCAATGAACTTTCTAATGTAAATATACTGGTTGAATCTGTTGATAAGAATGTGGTATATGAAGTTGTGTCCCAATCATACGCTTGAAACTTGACATTATGATTTTCATTACCACGATAAGTTCCTGTAAATTCAAGGAAGTAATTACCTGTATCACTTGGGACAGACCAATGTTGAAATAGATAACACATACCTGGGGTGTTGTTTAATTCATCTAAGATGAATTTATCATTATTTTTCCGGATAGAAGCAGACAGGAGGCGATTTCCGGTGTTGAAAAGATACTTAATGCCATTCGAAATGCTACGTATCTGGAGTCTGAAAATCAGTCTGTTCACATTACAGCCAGTTTTGGAATTGCAATGTACCCGGAGGATGAGTCGACGCCCAAAGAACTTCTGATTCGGGCCGATAATATCATGTACTCTGTCAAGCGATCCACGAAAAATGGCTATGGCGTTTCCTGACCTTGCAAAATGCTGAAAAGGCTCTAAAGATGAAGCAACCTATCTTATTTACCCGATATCCTGGGCTCCAGGGCAAGGTGTCATGGACATCACTTGGCCGATTCCCGACTCCCGTGCACCCGCTCAAGAATATCGGGCACGGTAACCTCTGGATCAAGAGAGACGATGAAACGTCTGAAATTTATGGCGGCAACAAGGTCCGAAAACTCGAATTCATCATCGGCGAAGTGAAAAGCAGGCAAAAGAAAAGAATTGTTACCTTTGGCGGAATAGGTACAAATCACGGACTGGCAACGGCTATCTACAGCAGCCGGCATAACCTTGCCTGCACCCTGCTGCTTTTTAAACAGCCTCTGACAGGGCATGTGAAGGAAAATCTGCTGCTGTTTCACAAGTTCGGGGCGGAAATGAAGTATAAAAACAGCCTCTGGAATACGGTAATCTCGTATTTCCTGACAGAACGTCTGCATTATGGCGGTGCTTATTTTCTTTTTGCCGGGGGATCGAATTTTACGGGAACAATCGGTTATGTCAATGCCGCCTTTGAATTGAAAAAGCAGGTAGATGAAGGTCTGATTCCGGAACCGGAAAGCATTATCTGCCCCCAGGGGTCCAACGGAACCCTTGCCGGCCTTTCTCTGGGGCTTCAGCTTGCAAGAATGAATACCCGCGCAATCGGCGTGAGAGTCGCGGCTCCGCGCCTTGGACCTTTTCCGGCCAGCACAAAAGGGGCAGTACATGACCTCATGAGCCGGACGTATCGGTATCTGAGAAAGATCTGCCCGGAGATCCCAAAAATCCGCATCCGGTCCCCGGAAATTATGGACGGATATCTGGGGCAGGGGTACGGTCATAAAACCGAGTCAGGAGACAGGGCTCGCAGACTGATGGAAGATACGGAGGGAATCCGGCTGGATCAGGTTTACACTGCAAAGGCGTTTGCGGGCACACTTGATTACT
Source organism: Desulfobacterales bacterium (assembly GCA_030145525.1). Taxonomy (GTDB): domain Bacteria; phylum Desulfobacterota; class Desulfobacteria; order Desulfobacterales; family SURF-7; genus JAQYVL01. The sequence continues at coordinate 2,441 of JAQYVL010000262.1, read as the reverse complement.
GTACGTCCCTGACTAATATGAATCAGCCGGTTCTTTTCTGGAATACTTACAATTCCGTTGATATGTCTGCCCATGCCGCCTCTGTCGACGCTCAGGATCTTCCCGAAGAGTTTTATCCTTTCTTCGGTGAGAACTGAAAACACCGGCTATCATGGAACCGTCATAACTGCTGTAATTTTTTTTAAGGAGGACCGGCCGTGAAAAACGCCCTTAAGTTATTTCTCATTATATCTGCCGTTTTTATGTTATTGTTTGTTTTTTCATGCAGTTCGTCGAGGGACATTGCCGTCAGCATGAAGTATCGAGAGCCGCTCGAATCCGGAACCAGCCTGACACTTCTGGCCGGGGCCGCGAAGGCGGATATTACACCGCCGCCGGGACTTCCCATGGCTGGCTTTTCAATCTTTTCAGATGACGGACGGGGCTTTCGATCAAAAGTTATGGCGAGGGTTTTTTATCTGAAACCCGCTATCGGCAGGCCGGTCGCACTGGTACAGTGTGATCTTTTGAGCGGTTCTGTTATCCTTCATCACCGGGTAGCAGAGCTTGTTGCCGCAAAGACGGATGTCGAGGCAGGCGGTATCATGATATCCGCAACCCATACCCACTCGGCTCCGGGAAACTTTTTCGGAAACATGTTTTACAACAACAAGGCTTCAAACAGACCCGGGTTTGATGATCGTTATTTTGATTTCCTGAGCCGGCAGATAGCAGACGCCGTTGTCAGAGCTTATGAAACCAGAAAACCGGCAAAGATTGCCACCGGGAAAACCGTGATAAAGGGCGTGGCACGGAATCGAAGTCTTCCAGCATATCAACATAACGCTAACATTGCTTCTTTGGACGAAAAACCGGATGTCCGGGAAGCGGTCAATCCATACCTCCATCTGATAAGGATTGACTGCCGGGATTCGGACGGCAATTATAAGCCCCTTGGCGCTTTTACAAGCTTTTCGCTCCATCCCAATACCAATCCATCTGAACTCGGTTCTGTTTATCATGGGGATATCTTTTCCTATTCTGAACGGAAGGTGGAATGGAAAATCAGGCGTCATTACAACCTTCCATGGGAGGCGGTGCATGCCGCGGCCAACGGTTCTCACGGGGATAACAATCCGGATTATTCCGAAGACCGGGTTGAAAATTTTCAGGATCTTGAGAAGTGCGGTGATATTATCGCTGCCGGGGTTTTTGACCTGTTTGTCTCTCTGGACGATAAACTGAAAAATGATGCCGTTATTCAATACCGGGCACGGGAATTGGATCTGTTTACGGAGAATACAATCGGAGATATTAAAATCGCCGACAGGCCGGTGGTGGGTCTGGCAACACTGGCAGGTGCACAGGGAAGAGGCAGAAGCACTTTTTTGAGCTGGGTTCCGTTTGTCGCTCCGGGATGGCCCCGATGGATCTTCACCGACGGACCGCAAGGATACAAGCGCCATGCAGCCGGCCCCCTGCAACCCCTCATTCTGCCGAAGGACGAGTTCCCCCATATTCTGTTTCTTCAGGTCATCCAGATTGACGACACGGTGCTGCTTCCGCTTCCTTTCGAGGTTACGTATGAGATGGGAAACCGGATTGAAGCTCAGGCCCTGAAAGCAGGCCGGAGGGCGGGTGTGCAGGGCGTCAGGCAATATGTGGTTACCGGCGTATCGAACGGTTACTTTGGATATGTGACCACACCGGAGGAATACTCCCTGCAGTATTATGAGGGAGGCAGCAATCTTTACGGCCCCAATACCGGAAATTTCCTTGCGGAACACATGGAGCAGCTTCTGGTGGGAATGGTGGTTGACGGATCAGGAAGTTCTCTGCCAAAGGAGTGGGTGTTCAACATGGAAGCGTGCAGCCGCTATCCTGAAGTAAAAACACCCAAAGGGAAAAGAGCTTCCCTCGGGGCGCCGACATATCATCAAAAAGAGGAAAGAGAAGAACCATACTGGAGTTTTGCGTTTTATGATGTGCCCGCGCACCTGATCGAAATGCACCGGAAACTTGCCGGAGTTGAAGTCAGCGATGACGGCAGGGTGTGGGAGTCGCTTACAATCGATGATGTCGAAATCGATGACAGTGGGAATAGCATTTCCATTACCCGGCAGGATGAAAACACAGAGGAGAACATGGCGACATACGAGGTCAAATGGCATAAGCCTTGCGATTCCAGGGGGCGCTTGTTCCGATTTGCAATCTATCCCCGGGGTGGGCAGGGGATGTTGTATAGTGAATCGTTCAGCATGTAGTAAAACCTATCTCAAAAATGCTATATGGCCCGATTTCATCGTCAGAGCCTTGTTATCTAAAGGGGCAATTGCTAATGCAAAACGACACGATGGTGCAACTGCTTCAGATGCTGCAAGAGCAGGTGGTCATGCAGCGATAGTTCAACTGCTTAAAAATGCTGGCGTGAAGTAGTAACTTAGAGGATAGTCTAATACTTA
>JAQYVL010000261.1 GCA_030145525.1 Desulfobacterales bacterium | reverse complement strand
TATTGTTGAACCTGCAGAAAAACTTCCGGACCGCTTTATATTCCGCCGATGTGATGTTCGGAATATTGAAAATGTGGTTCAAACTTTTCAGGAAACCAATATCAATACTGTCGTGCACCTCGCATTTATTGCACATCCTACACGTGATCCGGGATTTGAATATGATGTGGATATAACCGGAACGAAAAATATCCTTCTCGCATGTGAAAAGATGAAAGTTCAGAAACTTGTCGTGGCGAGTTCGGACTGTGCTTATGGATTTTTTGAAGATACGCCTGACCACCTTACAGAAGAATCTCCCCTTCGCGCTACACCGGGATTTCCCTATGCGGAAAACAAAGTTAAAATTGAACAGATGGTTGAAGACTTCGGCAGGCGTGTCCCTTCCTGCCGGGTAACGGTTACTCGGCCCTGTGTTGTCATGGGACCTAATATGAAAAATGCGCTGTCTGAAACATTAAGGCAGTCCATAATTGTTTCCTTCACCGGTTACAACCCCATCATGCAATTCGTTCATGAGGATGATGTTGCGGAAGCTTTTTACCTTGCTGCAATAAGTGGTGAATCCGGTGCCTTTAACCTTGCGGCAGATAAGGGGATGCGATTTTCGGAGATGGTGAAGGAGATGGGCAAGAGACATATCAGGCTTCCTGTCTGGCTGGTTTATCCCCTTGTGAACATACTTTATGCCTTGCGAATACTGGCTTTTGGGACAGCTCAGCTCAGCTATATACGGTTTCCCCTGTCGATGAATATTGAAAAAATCAAAAACGTTCTGGGGTTCTCTCCGGATTATACATCGAAACAGACGCTGGTTTCTTTCCGGGATGCGGAAAAGTAGTCTGTTTCCATCAATAAATAGAGGCGATCTGTTTTTAAGGAGGAAGGCATGTCCGGTATCCGAAACCGTATCGAAAAATGGTTCGAAACGACAGCAGGCATAATATATGATCATAAATACAAGACAGTATTTATTATGCTTCTTTTTGCCGGGGCCATTGTTTCTCAGATTCCAAAGATAACTATTGACACGTCAACAGAAGGTTTTCTGCATAAGACCGACCCGAAGCTTTTGGATTATGAAAAGTTCAGGGATCAGTTTGGAAGAGAACAGATGCTGATTATCGCGTTAAATCCTCCAAATGTGTTTGATAAAGATTTTCTGGAACGACTGAAAAAGCTTCATTATGATTTGAAAAACAACCTGCCCTATCTTGAAGATATAACGAGCCTGATCAATGCAAGAAATACCCGGGGAGAAAAAGACGAATTGATTGTGGAGGATCTCCTCGAAAGCTGGCCTGAAACCAAAGAAGAAATTTAGAAAATCCGGCAGCGGGTCAGCGATAACCAGATGTATCAGAATATGCTGATTTCAGAAGACAGAAAATTTAAGACCATCATCATTCAGACCCAGGCGTATTCACAGAAGGGAAATGAGCCGGATGATATGGAAGGGTTTGATGAAGATTTTGACGAAGAGTTCGGGAAAGAAAAGCCGGTTTCGGAAGTAAAGCGCCCGAAAATCTATCTGACGGAAGAGGAAAACGGTGAGTTTGTAAAGGCTGCAGAGAAGATTCTGAAAAAGCATAACCTGCCGGATACCGGAATATATATGGCCGGCCTGCCCGCGGTATCATATTTTCTGAAAACAACCATGCTGAAGGATATGAGAAAATTCATGGCAATGGCAGTGATCACAATCAGTATTTTTTTGATGATACTTTTCAGAAGGATATCGGGGGTTTTAATGCCGCTCTTTATTGTGATCCTTTCTCTTCTTTCAACGGTTGGAATTATGGCTTTCAGCGGTGCCGCTCTGAAGCTTCCCACGCAGATTCTTCCTTCTTTTATCCTAGCCGTCGGTGTCGGCGATTCGGTTCACATTCTGGTTATTTTTTTCCGACGGTTCAATAGAACGGGGAATAAGAAAGAGGCCATCACACACGCTCTGGGTCATTCCGGGCTTGCGGTTTTTATGACAAGCCTGACAACAGCAAGCGGTCTTATGTCTTTTTTAGCAGCAGCCGTAGCACCGATTGCAGATCTTGGAATATTTGCTTCTGCCGGTGTTATGCTCGCATTTATCTATACAGTTGTCCTGCTTCCGGCTCTTATTTCGATTTTTCCATTGAAACCAAAAAAACAATCAGACAGCAGGCCGGAAACCGCATTATCTGTCTCGGACAGGCTTCTTACATCTATCGGCAACATGTCAATAGGCTACCCCTGGCAGATACTTGTTGTTGCAGGTATCATTCTTACAGTTGCAATCATGGGGATGATGCGGATCGAGTTCTCGCATAATCCGGTAAAATGGCTGCCTGAGAAAAGCGCCATCCGCATCTCAAATGAGAAAATAGATGAGGTTTTAAAGGGGTCTACCAGCCTGGAGATCATTATCGACACCGGAAAGGAAAACGGTTTATATGATCCGGCCATACTGAACAAGCTGGAAAAAAGTGTCGATTATATGGAAAATGAATTTGTTTCAAACAAGGTGTCTGTCGGAAAAGCATGGTCAATTACAACGGTTCTAAAGGAAATTAATCAGGCACTTCACTCAAACGACAAAAACTACTATACCATACCGCAGAATAAAGAACTGATTGCACAGGAGTTTCTGCTTTTTGAAAACAGCGGATCAGACGATCTGGAGGATTTTACGGACAGCCGGTTTTCCAAAGCGCGCTTCACGATCAAAGTGCCGTTTATTGATGCGATTGCTTTTACCGATTTTATCCGGGATGTAACAAAATATTTTGAACGGAATTATCCGGAAGCAGAAATAACGGCAACCGGAATGGTTTCTCTGTTTGTAAGGGTTATCGCAAGCGCCATCATGAGTTTGAGGATAAGCTATAGTTATGCGATCATCATCATTACCATGCTTATGATTTTCCTGATCGGAAGGGTGCGTATCGGATTGCTTTCCATGATACCCAATATCACGCCGATCATTATCATGCTTGGTATCATGGGATGGATGGATATTCCCATGGATTTGTTTACCATGCTGGTGGGAAGCATTGCCATCGGGCTTGCCGTGGATGATACCATTCATTTTATGCATAATTTCAGGCGGTATTTTGAAGAAAGCGGTGATGCAGGCAATGCTGTATTAGAAACCCTGCACACAACAGGCAGGGCGATGCTTGTAACAACGTGCGTGCTTTCAATCGGTTTTTTTACCTTCATGTTTGCCGACATGAAAAATCTTTTTAATTTTGGTATGCTCACGGGGACAACGATAATAATGGCGCTTCTTTCAGACTATTTTATTGCGCCTTCTCTCATGATCCTTGTCAACAGAAAGCGGAAAGGATAATTAAAACTTCAGGAGGTTTCTATGAAAAAACTCTTTCATGTATTGGTGATTTCGATGACGGCTGCCGCACTGTTTTTTCCAGGGAGCGTATTTGCGGATGACCCCAAGGCACGCGCCATCATGCAGAAGGTTGATGACCGGGACGACGGAGACAATATGACCACCAGCATGTTGATGATTCTTATCGATAAGAACGGCAACAAGCGAAAAAAGTATTTCAAGAATTTCAGCAAAGACTATGGAAAAGATACAAAAAGAATCATGTTTATCGAAAAGCCTGCAAACATTAAAAATACGGCATTTTTAACTTTTGACTATGATTCGGCAGAGAAGGATGACGATCAGTGGCTTTTTCTGCCGGCGCTCGGCAAAACGAAAAGGATTGCATCGAGTGATAAAAGCGGCAGCTTTATGGGGTCTGATCTGAACTATTCGGATATGACAGACAGAGAGCTTTCCGATTATGATTTCAGGCTTTTGAAAGAAACAAAACTGAAAGGGAAAAAAGTCTGGCTTATTGAGTCTGTTCCCCGCTCAGAAGATGTTATTGAAGAAACCGGGTACAAAAAATCGATCCTTGCTGTGCGCCAGGATAATTATATTGTTGTGAAGGCAAAGAACTGGACCGAGGACGGCGGGTATGTAAAGATTATGGATGTGAAAAGCCTGAAAAAGATTGAGGGGATCTGGGTCTCAACTGAAATGCTTGTCACCAAGAGGCAGGGAAAAAATGTTGTACATAAAACGGAGTTGACATTGAGTGACGTAAAATTCAACCAGAATTTCGAAGATGATCTGTTTACGATAAGAAGGCTTGAAAAGGGTTTATAGAATGGAGAGGGCGCACAATTTTATTTCCACGGTTTTTATCCTGATATTTGTTTTCATGTTTGCCTTCAGCCTGCCCGGTTTTGCAGGCCAGGAAGGGCGGAATAACAAAGCTGAAGATTTTTCGGATGATCTGGGCGGTGATTTTGATGAAGACTTTAAGGAAACAGAGGAAGAGGAAGTTACCGCTGAAAAGTCAGACAGCAAAGAAACCGAAGAATCTTCCGCTTTTTTATTCGGGGGACATTTGAAATTAGGGTCCTCCTATAATTATGCCCATAAAGAGCCTAACCCCGGGGAAACCGACTGGAGAGGACTGTCCAGCCTGAAAACAGAACTTCAGCTTGAGCTTGACGCCAGGCTTTCAGATTCCTGGCAGCTTTTTCTTTCAGGGGATGGGTTTCATGACTTTGTTTACAGCATCCGCGGAAGGGAGAACTACAGTTCGGAAGTTCTTGACAACTATGAAACTCAAGCACAACTCCGGAAAGCCTATTTGCGGGGGAGGCTTACCAAAAAGCTGGATCTGAAAGTCGGCCGTCAGATAGTTGTCTGGGGAAAGTCGGATAACATTCGTGTAACCGATATACTGAACCCGCTTGACCTGCGGGAGCCGGGCCTTACGGATCTTGAAGATTTGAGACTCCCGGTAACCATGACAAGGCTGGATTTTTATCATGGAAAGTGGGGCATCAGCGGTATTGCCGTTCATGAGCACCGTTACAATAAAATGCCGGAATACGGCAGTGATTTCTATCCTTCTCCCTTTCCTCCTTTTCCTGAAGAAGAGCCGTCACACAGAATCGAGAATACCGAGTTTGCTTTTTCAGCAAACGGGATTTTCACCGGATGGGACATTTCATTTTATTATGCAAATTTCTATGACGATGAGCCGCATTTAGAACTCTTTCCATATCCGGCAACGCATCATTCCCGAATTTCCATGTACGGCAGCGCGTTCAACATTGCGCACGGGAACTGGCTTTTAAAGACAGAAGCCGCATTTTTTGATGGGATCCGGTTTTCGGATTCTCCTTTAAGGATGCCGCCATATATAAATTCAAAAACCTATTCCAGGCTCGATCTCCTGGCAGGAGTGGAGTACTCCGGTTTTACCGATACATACGTGAGCATTGAAGCTGTAAACAGGTACTATACGGATTTTAACCGGGAAGCGGAACTTTCCGGAGAAGAAGAAAACAGCTTTCAGACTGCCTTGCGGATTTCCAGGGACTTTTTAAATGAGACCCTGAATCTTACTTTTCTTGCATTGGTATATGCGCCAACCGGTGATGATGGTGCACTTTTTCGGCTGACCGCAGAATATGATCTGACGGATAACATTGAAGTAACGGGTGGAATTGTAGACTACAAATCAGGAGATCTGTTTGAATTCAGCAAGATCGGAAATAATGATCGGCTTTATATGAATATAAAATACAGCTTCTAATTTGTGTCCATTCCCGAAATATAACAGGGGAAAATTGTAATTTGAATTGAGCAGAGCAAATGAAAGGAGGAAAAAGTGGCAAAGAATTTTAAATGCTGGCCTGAGCAGTGGCCAAAAAGTCTTAATTATCCGGATGTTCCAATTTACGCACTTCTAGACCAGACATCGGAGCGGGTTCCGGATCGACTTGCGATCCACTTCGGAGGAATGGCTCTTACCTATGCTGAATTGAGGCAGCTGACAGACCGTTTTGCAACGGCACTTTCCGCACTCGGGGTATCAAAAGGGGATCGAGTGGCAATTCATCTCCCAAACTGTCCCCAGTTTGCAATTGCCTATTATGCGACACTTAAAACCGGAGCGACCTTTACACCGTTAAGCCCCCTTCTTGCTCCGCGTGAAGTAATTCATCAGCTCAATGATTCCGGTGCGGAAACACTCATTTCGCTTGATCTTCTCTATCCGGGAATTGAATCGATTATTCCGGAAACACCGGTGAAGCGGGTGATATCAACGAGCATCGCAGATTGTTATAATGCCGTAATCGCCCCGCTTAAGCCTCTTGGGAAAATTCCGGTTCCCAACACGCTGGATATGGCTGAATTGTTGAAAGAGCATGAACCCAATCCGCCGGAAGTAACGATCGATGTCAACAATGATATTGCGCATCTGGCATATACCGGAGGCACTACCGGTGTTTCAAAAGGTGTGATGCTGACCCATAAAAATGTGGTTACAAATGTGCTTCAGTTCGGAGCATGGTTTAACGGAGCAAATTATGAGCTTCGAGATGGAAAGATTGAGACAATTTTTCCGGAAGGGGTTGATCCGGAAAAAGACAGACCCGTGGTAAGGGATAAAGAGGTTGCGCTTGTCGTAGTCCCCTGGTTTCATGCCATGGGAACAGTAGGCTATCTGAACAATCCGATTTCATCCGGGACAACCATGATTGTGTTTCCGCGGTTTGACCCCGTGGAATATATTACAGCCATCGGCAAGTTTTCAGCCACGACCCTGGGCGGAGCTCCACAGCTTTATGTGCCGCTGGTTAATCTTCCGAATTTTGACGAGTATGATCTTTCAGGAATAAAGCTCGCCGGTTCCGGAGCGGCTCCTCTTCCGGTATCAATTCTGGAAACGATGAGCAAGGCGTTCTCGTCCGGTGTTGTAATGGAGGCTTATGGCCTTACGGAATGCACAATGGGAGCTGTCAGCAATCCGGTGTTTCGGGAGTTGACAAGGGCCGGATCTGTAGGGCTTCCGATTTTTGATACGGATTGCAAGGTCGTAAATCCCGAGACAGGAGACGATCTTCCACCGGGACAGGAAGGGGAAATATGTATCAAGGGTCCCCAGGTAATGGTGGGATACTGGAACCGGCAGGAGGCAACGGACGAAGTATTAAAGGACGGATGGCTTTTTACAGGAGATATTGGAAAAGAGGATGAAGACGGCTATTTTTTTATTACGGACCGGATAAAGGATTTGATACTGTACAAGGGATACAATGTCTATCCAAGAGAGATTGAAGAGGTCCTTTACACGCATCCTGCTGTGGAAACTTGTGCGGTTATCGGGAAGCCGGATTCCAAGGTCGGCGAATCACCTGTGGCCTATGTTCAATTGAAGGGGGGTGCTCAGGCAACTCCGGAAGAGCTCATTGAGCATACAAATGCCCAGGTAGCAGCATATAAAAAGCTTCGGGAAGTATTTTTTATTGATATGATTCCTGTTTCCGGAGCAGGAAAGGTGCTGAAAAGAGAGTTGAGAGAAAAACTCAAGGAAGAAACATCATAAATGATTTGCCGGGAAACGGGACATCATCATTCCCGTTTCCCGGTGGAGAAATGAAAGGGGGTTCTGTGTTACGATACAGGCTGTTTAATGCAACGATACTTACGTTACTGACGGTTTTTATTGTCTGTCCGACTTTTTTGGGGCAGGCTCTTTTTGCAGCAGAGAAGTATGAACTTTCCCGGTTTATTTCGCCTGAGACTTGCGGAGACTGCCACAGTGAGATCTTCAGCCAGTGGAGCAATTCGATGCACAGCCTCGCTCAAAAAGACCCTGTTTATTTGAATGTTTCAGAGTTTCTGCGAAAAGGCCTTGTGGACCAGGATGAAATCGCGGAAGCGGAATCCTGTGTCAAGTGCCATGTTCCTGTCGGCGTTGTCACCGGATATCCCACGAAACTGTCGGACGATAAAAGAAAAATTCCGGACATTGCCAACAAGGGCATCCAATGCGATTACTGCCATTCTGCAATTGGTGCTGAAAAAATTTACAATAACGATATAAAACTGAATCCGGGTCATGGAGAGGATGATCCCGGTACAAAAAATGGACCCCGCAAGGATGCGGAGTCTGACTTTCATGAAACAAAATATTCAAAATTCCACACCCGTTCTGAAATCTGCGGTACCTGCCATAATGTAAAGCATGTTGTATTTAATACAGACCTCGAAACAACTTATGAAGAATGGAAAAAAGGGCCGTATAACTCGCATGACCCTGAAAAGAGGATAACGTGTCAGGGCTGTCACATGTTTCAACGGCCGGATCTGCCGGCAACCGGATCTACAAAAAGAATCAAAAACAAGGGAGAGGCAGCAGATGACGGCCCGGTACGGGAACATGTTTTTACTCACTACTTTGTTGGCGGTAACCGTTTTATCCCGGAAAAATTCGGTGACAGGGAAAAAGGAAAGATGGCTGAAGAAAGGCTGAAGAATTCCGCATCACTGGCTATTGAAACCGGGGAGATAGAAAAGGGAAAACTGGGAATAAAAATTACAAACACAGGGGCCGGACATTACCTTCCGACAGGGCTCACCAACATCCGGCAGATGTGGCTGGAAATTACCATAAAAGACAGTGATAACGGGAAAACAGTTTACGAATCCGGAAAGTTTGATCAGGATTCCTGTTTGAAGGATGACGCTATTATTTTTAACACCGTGTTCGGGGATGGGAAGGGCAATCCGGTAGTAAATATTGCAAAAGCTCGGGAAGTTCTGAAAGATAAAAGAATACCGCCACTGGAATCCTTAACCGAAACGATACAGCTGCCTTTGGAAAAATGGAACCATTTATCCGTTCATGTGAAGCTGTTATATCGATCCGCTCCACAGAAAATTCTGGATATGGTTTCCGGAAAAGGAAAGATAAAGCTGCCGGTGGTGACCATGGCTTCTGTGGACAGGAAGATTGCAAAACCATAGTGCAGATTAAAAACCACAGCAGGGAAAGGTCTGTCTTTTTACGGAATTTTTTTACTGGAGCATCCTGTTATGATGAATCAATTCATGGATGAAGTCCTTTCAGAGGGCGCTGCGGCTGTTTTGCCTCAAAATCTTGATGATAGATGGCTTGCCATGATTTATGCGGCTTCAATAAGTTTTTTGAAAGAAACTTATGACGGGCAGGAAGGAAAGGGCAAAGACTCTTATGAGTTCAGCGATCTGAATTCCATGCTGATGCTGTCGTCTGTAACGGAGATTTTGCAGCATAATAAGGGCTACTCTCCGGATTCTGGAGCACATACCATTCCGGAAAAGGAAATTTTTGAATACCTTTTATGTTATGCGCTGTCCATCGTTTATGAAAGCATCCGTCGTGAAGCTCAATTTGACTTTACATCTCCTACGCTTGAAAATATTTTTGATCAGGAACGGCTTTATGAAATCGAACGCTCCTCTCCTGCGTTGACGGATCTTTTGAACGAGCTTGTTGCGAGCAATGATACAAAGATTTGAATGCAACATTCACGAAAGCCTCATTGTTATCTTTATCTATGCATGGTTGGAAAGCATTGCTTAAATGACAACCCGCATTGAAGGGTGAAGCCTGTTCATGTCAAAATTCAGGGAAGAACTTATTCGTATCCAAAAAAAGAATTACCGGAAAAACGTCAAGCTGGTTCGTGACAGTCTGGAACACAACCCTGATGTTGAAGCCTATGAAAAGGAATATTTTCGTTATCTGAGGAAATTTCAGTATATTTCAAATAAGGCTGAGCTGGTAAAAAAAGTATCTTCCGCTGATCTGATTTTTCATGGAGATTATCACACTCTGAGGCAATCTCAGCGTTGTGTGTTGCGTATCCTGAGAGAGATTCAGGGAAAACGGGAGATCATTCTCTGCCTGGAAATGTTTCACGGAGCAGATCAGAAATATATCAACGGCTTTATGTCCGGAGAATTATCCGAGGGAACCTTCATCGATAAAATAGACTACAGCAGAAAATGGCCTTTTAGCTGGAGAAACTGGAGTTCGATAATCTATTTTTGTCAGGATCACAAGATACCCATTTTGGGGATAAATTCTCAGGCAGGAGAGGGGATCAAAGGATTGCGGGATAGGGATCGATATTCAGCGCGTATTATTACCAAAGCACTTCTGCAAAATCCCGGCAAATTGATACATGTGGTGGATGGTGACTTTCATATCGCTCCGGGTCATTTGCCGAAAATGGTGGATCAAATGCTGGAAATGCTGGATGTTCAGATCAAGCAGGTAACCATTTATCAGAATGCGGAAAATCTTTACTGGAAATTGTGCCAGGAAGGCAAAGAAGAATCCGATGTGATACGAATCAATGAAAACAGTTTTTGCGTAATGAATACAATGCCCGCGAATAAGGTTCAATCCTATTTGAACTGGCTGGAGTTTTCCGAAGATGCGTATTATCCGGTCCATAGGGAGTGGGAGGATGATGGTTACGGGGGGCAGGGGCTGGCTGTTGAGGAAATCGTTTCCGAGATCAGCGCCATCTTAAAAATCGAGTTGCCGGCTCATTGCCTGGAAAAGTTGACGGTTTATTATGCAAGCGATCTTGATTTTATGGATTTGATTCACAATATTCCTGAATTAAAAGGGCAGGTCCGGTTAATCAAAAAAAAAATCAGGAATGAGGAAGGGTTTCTTCTGGAATATAGCCGGGCCGGCAACGACGCGTATCTGATCTATCTGCCGAACTCGAATATAAACATGGCCGCTGAGGAGGCAAGTCATTTTGTGAATGCTGTTTTCCGTGGACGAATTCAAGTGCGCCTCAGCCCGTTCGATCGATTTTACTGGAATGTGTTGACTGAATGCCTGGGGTTTTTTGGCAGCAAGTTTATTAATGAAAAAAGGAAGGCCCAGTCGGAAAATTCTTTAAGAAGATTACTGGGGCAGATCAAGCATAAGGAATATCGAAAAGTCGATCCCATGGTTCCCCAGGTGGCACGATATATTTTGCAGCATTATGCGCTTCAGAGAAGGACCGGTGAAGCTAAAGCGTTTGAAAAAAAATTTGATGACCAGTATCGAAACCGGTCGTCTCTACCGATTATGTTCAGTACGCAGCTCGGTTACATGCTTGGAAACAAGCTTTACTACGCCGTGAAAAAAGGACGATTTCCCCTTTCGAAAATAAGGGGATATTTTCGGAATCCTTTCGATGCTCCCGGACAGGCGTTTGAATATTATCTGGAAATCAGTAATCGGCTAAAAGAAGTTAAGCATGTAAGCCAGTTTTAGGCTGCTTCATACTAAAGAATCCATAGAAGATCAGACATTACCGGTGGTGGCGTTTTTTATAGTCTTCTGCAGCCAGAAACTCTGGTGATATGATAATTCGCTGAACTGCATGCGGCAAAGTTTCCTATCGGCAGAATCATATGGGATATTATCCTCAATCTTCGTGTTAGAAACAATATTTGCGCTGAAGCGAAACGGTCCGTCACTTATCGTTTTTGTAGCGTCCAAAACAATTGACACTTCACAGGGGTCGTTGATTTTTTCGTTTTTTTTATAAAGAAAAGACAGTCCTCCAAGACCGATATCAACAATCTTCCCGATTTGAGCGGAAGATGGTCCGAGTATAACTAAAAAGCCGTCCTCGATTTGATATCTTTCATGTGTCCTTTTTTCTTCCATTCCTACCATCATTTTCCCCCTGTATTTCTTGGATACTTTATTTGTCCCTAAAATACCGGTAGTTATAGGCTTTCTGTCTCACGACGGATAATTTTTATTAGAGCATGTTTTGGCAAAAGAGTAAATGCTGTAAATTTACGTAAAAAACACTTATATAATTTAAGCATTATTGAAGGGGCAGCAGGTGGATCTAAGGTTTGCGTCTTTTCCCCTGATGGCAACTTTTTTTTATTATTGACACACCATACTCTTTTGTTCATATTTCGTGCCTGAAACGGCACGTCTTATCTTTTGCCGGCTCTGCCAATTAAATAAATGAGAGAGCAGACAACCTCTCAGAATATTAATGAACCGTTTTTTTGAAAGTCGGATTGAAAGGAGAAGTTGTTAAAAAATGAAAATGAACCTGGAAAAAGCAGTTTTCACCCTCGCGCTTGTTTTGTTGTTTACCCCCGGCTTTGCAACCTTTTCCCATGCAAAGGAAAGAGCAAAAGTTACAATTAAGTTTGCCACACTGCTTCCAAAAGGCTCCGCAGATCTCTATGAAGAGTTTAAAAAGGAGGTCAGGTCCCAGACCAATAATGAAGTTGCATTTAAGATTTATTATGGCGGTGTCCAGGGAGATGAACTGGATGTGCTGCGTAAGATCAGGTTGAAGCAACTGCATGGCGGTTCGTTCACCGGGTATGGACTGGGAACCATCGTTCCCCCGGTAAGAGTTACCGAGCTGCCATATATGTTTAAAAATTATGAAGAAATTTCATATGTCCGAGAGCACCTTGAAGATAAAATGAATAAAATTTTTGAGAGCAACGGATATGTGCCGCTGGGCTGGTATGAAACCGGTTTTGCCTACACATTTTCCAAGGTTCCGATAACATCCATTGAAGTTGCGCGGCAGCAGAAATGGTGGATGTGGGGCAGCGACCCTTTACAGCAGGCGGTTTTTGACGCTATGGAAATTTCGCCGGTTCAGCTTTCTGTTACCGATGTCTTGACATCTCTTTCAACCAAGATGATCGATGCCGCTCCGACAACACCCTTTGGCGCAGTGGCATTTCGCTGGTATACTAAGTTCAAATATATGCAGGAATATCCGCTCGCAAACTTTAATGTCGGTGTTATTGTGACAAAAGATATATGGGATAAGATATCTCCCGAGAGCCAGAAAAAGATAAAGGCGCTTTCAAAGAATCTGGCTTCCCAGATGCTTCAGTCCCGCAGGCAATCTGTTGCGGGCAGTATTCAAGTGCTGAAAGATTCCGGGATTTCAATTGTTCATGTGGACATGGAGAATGAAGCTATGAAATTTGTTCTGCAGTCTGCAGTAAAAGCGAGAGAGTCGCTTGTGGGAAAACTCTATTCCAGAGAGCTGCTGGATGAGACCCTCGCGCTGCTGCAGGAATATAGAGAAAAAAATCCAAACAGCAAAGTTGCCCGAATAGAGTAAACAACCATCCGGATAGCGGATAGCGGATGGCAGAATGCAGGAAGGGTTCATATCTCTGTCTTTGGATTAGTTGAAGCCAGTGAAGTAATCCAGCGCAGTATTTCACGATTGAGCACCTGATAATATGCTTCAGATCCTCCAAGCCCCCTTCTCCCAAAAAAATAGTTTATTTCGAGGAAAAATGGAAGGGGCTCTTCTTCATTTGCTGGAAAAAGAAAATCAAAGCCGGCCAGGTTAATTCCGGTTATTCCGCAGAACTCCCGGGCGGCATAGAGTGCCTTTTTCTGTAAATCAGGATCTTTTTGAAAATCGATTGATGAGCCTTTTGAAACACTGGAAGCAAAATCGTCTTTATTTTTCTGGATTCGCCAGTAGGATCGATATGCCTTTCCGATTACAGCCACCCGGAGCGACCTGTTGTCACAAGGAATATATTCCTGGATCAGAAACCCTTTTAAACCGGTTTTTTCAAACTGTTCAGCTTTCAGGATCTGGTTTTCCATATCCGAAACAGTGCGGATCAAAAAAACATTGTCTCCTTCTCCGCCCCAGTCAAATTTGAAAACATAGGGACAGGAAAGGTCTGCATGGTTTTTTCGGCTTCTGTATTTATGGTAATAGTCATCTACATTCTGAAATGACAGTGTTTTGGGATGAAGGACACCTGTTTGTTGAAAAAGATCGATCTGTCCGATTTTTCCCGGAAATCGAAAGCGTACATTGTAATTGGGAAAAACATGCGAGCAATGATCTCGAGCCATTTCGAAAAGCTCCTTCCTGCATCCCTGGGACAGGATCACTGCATCTGCCCGCTGAATTGCCGAAAGGTCTGAAGCATCCGGATTGCGTCCCGCACAGATGATGTTCTCGTCGGATTCAAAGCATGGATGAAAAGAAAGAATCATGACAGTCTCGTAAAAAGCCATCAATCATGAATAACCAAATTTTCGCAAGGCCTTGGTATCCCTGCTCCAGTTTTTCTGGATCCGTACAAACAGTTTTAAAAAAACGCGTGTTCCAACCAGGCGCTCAATATCTTTTCTGGCATCTTCACCGATTTTTTTAAGTTTGCTTCCTTTTTTTCCGATAATGATGCCTTTCTGGGAGTCACGCTCCAGATGAATGGTTGCATCTATTCTTATCAGTTCACCATTCTTTTCCTCTGAAAAATTGTCAATGGTGACCGCAGTGGAATAGGGTATTTCCTGGCCTGTCAGCCGAAACACCTTTTCACGGATCATCTCGGCGGCAATAAACCGTTCCGGTATGTCGGTCAGGGTCTCTTCCGGAAAGTAGGGAGGTCCGAGCGGCAACAGGTTTTCCATTGAATTCAGAAGCTCTTCAACCTGGGTACCATGTTTTGCCGAAATCGGAATGACAGCCTTAAAGGGAAAGGCTTTTGACCATTTGTTTATGAATTCAAGCAACTGGTTTTTCTTAATCAGATCGATTTTGTTCAAAGCCAGAATTATCGGCTTTTTTTGTTTTTTCAGCTTTTTTACCAAAAAGGCCTCGGAATCCGGAAGCGGTTTTGAGACATCTGCAATAGCGAGAATGATATCGCTGTCACCGATTGCGGTAATGGCTTCATCTACCATTTTTACATTTAAAGGATCTCTGGGGTTGTGAACGCCTGGCGTGTCCAGAAAAATAAGCTGTGACGATTGCCTGTGAACCACCCCTAGAATCCGGTTTCTCGTGGTCTGAGGTTTTTTGGATGTGATGGAAATTTTTTCGCCAAGAAGGTGGTTCAGAAGCGTTGACTTTCCTGCATTTGGCGCTCCGGCAATGGTAATGAAACCGGATCTGAAATCGTTTGCTGACTTTTTGTGATCGGCCATTATTTTCTCTTTGTGTATTTCGTTATAGTTTGACTTTTAGTGTTCGGTTGTTTCGTCCTGAACCAGCCTTGAAATTTCATCCCAAACCTGCTCTTTCCCCTGTCTGGATTTTGCGGAAAACAGGAGGAGGTGTTCCGGGTCAATTTGAAGTACTTCTGCAGCCTGCTTGTGCTGCAATACCTGTTTGCTTTTTTTCAGCTTATCCGTTTTTGTCATAACCGGGAGGCAGGGAATGCCATAATGATGTAACCAGTTGATGGTCTCCGACTCTTGCCGGCCCGGGGTGCGCCGGAGATCCATGATGAGAACAACCCCTCTTAAAGTGCTTCGGGTCGACAGATAGGTTTCAATCATGGGCCCCCATTCTTTTTGTATTTTTTTCGGTACACGGGCATAGCCGAATCCGGGAAGGTCCACAAACATTAGAGACTGGTTTATATTGAAAAAATTGATAAGCTGCGTCCGCCCGGGAGTTGAGCTGGTCTTAACAAGGTTTTTACGGTTGACAAGTGTATTGATCAGCGAAGATTTTCCCACATTGGAACGTCCTGCAAAAGCGATTTCAGGCAGATGGACAGGCGGGTAGTGGGATTGCCTTACAGCACTTGTAACAAATTCAGCGGATTTGATTATCATCTTTCTGCATCACCTTGCGAGATATTGCTCAATTCGATCCATGCCTTCAATAATGTTGTCCAAGGAGTTTGCATATGAAAACCGAATATAGCCTTCTCCATTTTTTCCAAAATCAATTCCCGGTGTAACTCCGACATGAGCATTCTCCAGAATATCAAAGGCCAGTTTGTAGGAATTTTCCGAGATATGTCTTGCATTGGCAAAAATATAAAAAGCACCGGTAGGCGGCACCGTAATGCCGAACCCCATTTTCCTGAGGCGCTTGATCATATAAAGCCGGCGTTCGTTGTAAATTTCCTTCATATGCCTTACTTCATCATCCGCCTTTTCAAGAGCTGTGATTCCGGCCTTTTGAACAACAGAATTTGCAGATATAAAAAAGTTCTGCTGCAGCCTTTGCATTGGTCTTACAAAAGGCCTGGGAGCGATCAGATACCCAAGTCTAAGGCCGGTCATGGCGTACAGTTTTGAAAATCCGTTTAAAACAAAGCAGTTGTCCGTAAATTCCAGGATGGAATGAGCCTGGTCTTCATATACGAGGCCGTGATATATTTCATCGGACACAACAAACGGGGCGAATGCGGCAATCGCTTTTATCCGGTTTTTTGAGAGCAGGTTCCCGGTTGGATTGGAGGGCGAGTTAATGAATATGGCCTTTGTGTTTTTGGTAATTTTTTTCCGGATCGCTTCAGGCCGTAGCTGAAACCCGTCCTCTTCATAAACCGGAACCAATACAGGCCTGCCCTGCATGAATCGAATGAAATTTGGATAACAGGCATAGTGGGGATCCGAGATGATCACCTCGTCCCCTTTTTCAAGCAGGGTGGAAAAAAGGAGCAGCATGGCAGGGGATGTTCCGGATGTGATTATAATTTGTTCCGGATCTACGTTTACATTGTAGGTTTTTTTATAATATCTGCAAATTGCCTCCCGAAGATCCAGACTCCCCAGGCTGTGTGTATAATGAGTATGTCCTTGTTCAAGGGCCTGGCTCGCACTTTCTCTGATGCACCGGGGAGTGTCAAAATCAGGCTCTCCCACCTCCAGATGGATAACATGGACACCTTGTCGTTCCATGGCTTTGGCGCGTTCAAGCACATCCATGACAATAAAGGGGGGCATTTCTCTTGCCCTCCTTGCTATGGTTTCCATACATGCCTCCATAGAAAGCTGCCTTGTGAATTGCGAACACGACAAGCCATTTCAGAACCGGATTCTATACAACTTTATTCAACGGATATTCAATAATGCCTTCCGCTCCTTCCTTTAACAGTTTCGGAATCAGCCGGCGTACTTCTCCCGAATCAACTACCGTTTCCACCGAAAACCAGTCAGACTGATAAAGGTGCGCCACTGTCGGGGCATTGAGGCTCGGAAGCAGATCGACAATATTCTGAATAGCAGTCTCCGGAACATTCATTTTAATCCCGACCAGCTTCTCGCCCCTCAGCGCACCCTGTAAAAGCAGCGCCATCTGTTCGAACTTTTCTCTTTTGCACGGATCTTTCCAGGCTTCGTGGTTGGCTATCAACTGGGTATTTGTCAGCATGAGTTCATGGATGATTCGCAGTCCATGAGCCTTGATGGTGCTTTCGGTTTCCGTGATTTCAACAATGGCATCGGCAAGACCGGAAATAACCTTGGCTTCTGTAGCGCCCCAGGAAAATTCAATTTTTACGTTGATTCCCTGCGACTTAAAAAATCGTTTTGTAAACCCCACGAGTTCGGTCGATATTTTTTTGCCTTCAAGATCCTTCAGGGTTTTTATCGGAGAATCATATGCAACCGCCAGAACCCAACGCGCCGGCCTGGCACTTACTTTCGAATATACAAGATCTGTGACCACTTGTATATCGGATTGGTTTTCGGCTATCCAGTCTTTGCCGGTAAGTCCGGCATCCAGTGTGCCGTTTTCAACATTGATTGACATCTCCTGAGCTCGGCAGAGGGCGCATTCTATGGAATCATCATTAATTTCGGGAAAATAGCTTCTTCCGCTCACTGTGATTCTCCATCCTGAACGGCGAAACAGAGCAATTGTGGCCTCCTGAAGGCTGCCCTTGGGGATTCCGAGTTTTAGTGTGTTTTTCATTTTTTATATACCTCCTCAGGGTCGAATAGGGGCTTTCCTGTAATTTTTACAGACCCGTTTTCGATTTTTTTATGGAAACAGGATTTATAGCCGGTATGGCAGGCGGCGTTCCCAACCTGCTTTATTTTCAGCAGAACGCTGTCATTGTCACAATCTATCCTGATCTCTCTTACCATCTGAACGTGGCCGGATGTTTCTCCTTTGATCCAGAGTTTTTGACGACTTCGGCTGAAATATGTAGCCCTTCCGGTTGAAAGAGTTGATTCCCAAGCTTCTTTGTTCATAAATGCAAGCATCAACACTTCACCTGTTTCAAAATCCTGTACAATCGCAGGAACCAGTCCTTCAAACTTGCTGAAATCAAGCTGTATCTCCATTAAAAATCCCTTCCGGTCAAAAAAGTTGAGGTCCTTTTGTAAAAAATCTTTTCTTTTAAGCACCTTTTACACCAAAGTCAATCGGTTTTCAATGTGGAACTCAAAATTCAGCATATGCTGATTTTGAATCCTGACTTGCTTAATCAAATGATATCTGATAGCAAAAAGTCCTTATTAATTTAGTAGATTTGTCTATATTAAGGCATTCACAAGACATGATAAAAAGAAAAAGCACTTCTCAGATACTGGAAAAAAGGGCGCGAAGGGATAAACGCGGGTTAGGATCCAAAATAGGCCGGATTCTGATCATGCTGGTCATTATCCTGACAACCATTGGAGGTCTGACGGTTACCGGATATTATTATTATCTTCAGGAGAATTTGCCGAAAATAACCTCTCTGAAAGACTATCTCCCTCCGGTAATTACAATGGTATATTCTGATGATGGACGGAAAATTGCAGAATTTTACAAGGAACGCCGCGTGATTGTTCCCCTTTCGAAAACTCCTCAGATTCTGATTGATGCATTTGTCTCGGCAGAGGATGCAAGATTTTTCAAGCATGAAGGAATTGATTTTTTCAGTGTTGTCCGGGCTATGTTTAAAAATATCGAAGCAGGTACAATTGTACAGGGCGGAAGCACGATTACCCAGCAGGTAACCAAATCCTTTTTCCTGACACCTGAAAGAAGCTATGTGCGTAAGATCAAAGAAGCGATTCTTTCCTACAGAATCGATAAAAAATTTACCAAAGATGAAATCCTTTTCTTATATTTGAATCAGATCTATCTCGGACATGGCGCGTACGGTATTGAGGCGGCGGCAGAGAATTATTTCGGGAAGTCGGTTAAGGAGTTGAATCTGGCTGAATGCTCTATCCTCGCGGGACTGCCACAGGCACCCAGCAAGTATTCACCGTTCCGATTTCCTGAAAGAGCCAGAAAGCGGCAGATATATGTTTTAAACAGGATGCTGGCAGAAGGGTATATTACAAATATTCAGGCCACCGAAGCGATCAATACAAAGCTCGATATCAAGCCGAAAAAAAACTGGTTCATTGAGGAGGCACCCTGGTATACAGAGCACGTAAGGCGTTATGTTGAAAAGAAATATGGAACGGAAATGCTATATAAGGAAGGACTGAAAATATATACAGCAGTTAATATTGAAATGCAGAGGATCGCAAGGGAGGAGGTTGATAAAGGGTTGAGAGCACTGGATAAACGTATGGGATATCGAGGTCCTCTCAGGCAGCTTCCCCTTGAAAAAATTGAAGGTTTCGCAAAAGAGCTTAAGGCGGCCCAGGAAAAATCATCGCTTGAAGTCGGGAATATAACAAGGGCGATTGTCATCGCGGTTGATAATACGAACAATCTGGTCACCATCAGGCTTGGGAACGGGCTTGGCAGAATTCAAATTGAGGATATGCTTTGGGCCAGGAAACCAGATCAGGATGTGGATTACAGGGCTGCAAGGATCAAATATCCGGGTGAGGCTCTTCAGGTCGGAGATGTGATTCATGTTCGGTTGAAGGGGAAGACCGAAGAAGAAAATATGTGGGAATGTGCTTTGGAACAAATTCCTGTTGTACAGTCCGCACTCTTGTGCATTGAAGGGAAAACCGGATATGTCGAGGCGATGATTGGCGGAAGGAGTTTCAGAAAGAGTCAGTTCAACCGGGCGATTCAGTCAAGGCGGCAGCCGGGGTCAGCATTCAAACCGATTATATATTCAGCAGCCCTTGATAAAAACTATACTGCCGCAACAGAAATTCTGGACACCCCGATTATATTCAAAGACACGGAGCGTGACTTTACCTGGAAGCCGAAGAATTACGAAGAAAAATTTTTCGGCCCCACTTTATTCCGGTACGCCCTCGAAAAATCACATAATATCGTCACCATCAAAATTATGAAAGCTATCGGTGTTGACTATGTGATAGATTATGCCGGAAGGCTGGGAATTAAATCCAAATTAAGCAAGGATCTTTCCATTGCACTCGGGTCCTCGGGAGTATCACTTCTTGAAATTGTCAATGCATATTCGGTGTTTACAAATCTTGGCAACCGGGTGGAGCCGATATTTATAACAAAAATCGTCGACAGAGACGGAATCATTCTGGAAGAAAGCCTGCCTAAGAGAGAGAGGGTAATAGAAAAGAGTACCGCATATATCATGACTAATCTGCTGGAAGGAGTGGTTAAACATGGTACAGGGAGAAAGATAAGAGCACTTAAAAGGCCGGTGGCCGGCAAGACCGGGACGACAAACAATCTTTTCGATGCCTGGTTTGTTGGATATACTCCGGGATATGTTACCGGTACATGGGTTGGGTTTGATGAAGAGCGGTCTCTTGGAAAAGGAGAAACCGGCTCAAGGGCGGCAAGCCCCATCTGGCTCGGATTTATGGAAAGGATCCTGGAGGATAAGCCTGTTCGTGTATTTCAGGTTCCGGAGGGAGTTGTTTTTTCAAAGATAGATGCCGAAACCGGAAAATTACCCATTCCGGAGTCGAAAAAAACGATATTCGAGTGTTTTAAAGAGGGAACCGTTCCCACAGAGTATACAAAAAAGCCAGGTTCCGTGACAGAGGCAGAGCAGTTTTTTAAAAGCGGTATTTAGAATCATCTAAAAATGCCATATGCCCCGGTCTCGCATGCAAGATCAAGAAGCCAATCCTCTCATGTTCAAAAAAAAGCGCCTTATCAGACCTGCCGATTTACGAAAGATGTCGTTTGAAGAAATCGAGCTGATCGGAAACACTTTGTTTGAAATCATCGTTTTGATAAATGTCGAAATGGCCGATGGGGTAACGCTTTACTTCTGCAAGGGGGCCTATGGCTGAAGCTGTTTTTTCAGCTACCTCAATTGGCACCACGCTGTCTTTTTCACAGATCTGGATCAGAGCCGGGCACCGAACCTTCCGGGCGTATTTAATGGGCCGATAGCTCCCCACCTGCAGGCCAATACGGGCACAGACTTCGTTGGGGAAGTCTTCCGGAACGAGGGCCTTGTAACCTTCATAGGCGTCAGGCGTTGTCATGGCTGCAATACTTCCGGGTGGTCCGACAATACTCATCAGATGGGGCTTCAGGCCTACCCATGCCCCAACCTGATCTCTCAGCCCATGGCCGATCATGCGTAAAGAGTTTAATACTCCGCTTGTTCGAAGGGCTCTGAGGGCGGCGGCCTGACCATCCATCATGGGGCATTGCGCCGATATACAGGCAATGTCTTCTTCTTGAGCTGCGGTCACAACAACATGACCTCCGCTGAAAGATGTTCCCCACAGCGCAATCCGTTTCGGATCGATTTCAGAAAGCGTGCGCACAAAGGAGACAGCCGCGCGCCAGTCCTCTATCTGACGGCGTATAGACAAGAGCTGGCGGGGCTCTCCCTGGCTGTCTCCGAAATGACGATAGTCAAATACCAGGACGGCAAATCCGGCTTTTTGAAAGTGTTCTGCATAGGGCTGGAGGCCGGCTGTTTTTGTCCCTCCAAATCCGTGAGCCATAACGATGCAAGGAGCAGGTGCTCCTTTCTCTTCCGGGAGAAAAAACCATGCATTCATCGTCTCACCGGCACAGGTAAAGGTGATCTCTTTTTTCATAGAAAGGAGCTCCTTATTATCATAAAGTTTTCTCTTTATTTTTTAGCAAAAAAACATAGTTAGAGTCTGTTTGTCAACCGGAAAGTTGAAGTTCTGTCATTTGCGTTACTGTGCTGTTTGACCTCATCTTCTTTCCAGGATAGTGATGGATGCCTTGATGAAGTGATGGATTATTATACTTCATCTTATTCTATCCTGGGCTCAATTTTGGGCAAAAATGAATGTTTTGAAAGGGAGTTGCGATATTTATTGTTTTTTTACAAATTCCTATTGAAGCGAAGCGCCAATGTTGATACTTTAAAATATCAGGCAGCGATTTACAATCGGTTTAATGCCAAACCGGCAGAGGGGAGATCCGGAAAAGAAAGGAGATCGCCTGCCGGCACTTGTGATTTACGTTTATGACAAGCAGGAGATAAAAAATGGCGCTACGTAAAGTGGAAATAGACAGAATCCTTTTCGCTACAGATCTTTCCGATCATGCGCGCTATGCATTTGCGTATGCAGTGAGTCTTGCCAATCTATATGAATCACAGCTTATTATTCTGCATGTACAATCCGATGAACCGTGGCTGGATGAGAAATTTACCGGTGATGAGGGTGAAAAGCAATGGGCAGAAGTTAAAAATCAGAATTTAATTGACGCCCGCGAGGTCCTGATCGGTAAAAAAAAGCAGAGTGAGACCATACGGCGGGTGCTGAATCATTTTTGTGATGGAGACTCCGCATGTTTCGGAGAGAATGGATTTATAAAAGATGAGATTCTGATCAAGTCCGGAGATCCCGCTGACGAAATCCTTGCTCAGGTGGCTGAAAAAAAATGCGGTTTGATCGTCATCGGCGGGTATGGACAGGAAGGTAACAAGGAAAAAGGCATCGGTGCGACAGTTGAGCAGGTGCTTAAAAGATCCAACGTTCCGGTGATGATGGTCAGACTTCCCAAAGAAGAGGAAAGCTATCCTTCTTCAGCAGGTATTTCTACTTCCAGTTGATCTATTCCGAATCTTTCACTTGAAAGAACGGCGATGGAGTTCAACTGGAAATCATTTTTCAATATTTCAATATTTCGATTTTTTAGCCCCCTCATTTTGGAGATACTCCGCGGATGAACATGGATCACGATGCTTTTTTCTCTTATATTCGTTTCATTTTTTAAAATATTCTCAACCTGCTCCAGAAAAATTTCAGAAAATACCATGTGGCCGAAAGCCGGGTGGTAGGGACCTGCTATAATATTTTCACCATTATCTAAATCCGAGGATGCCTGAAGTCCAATCCGGATGACCGGGATACCTTTCAGGTTAAAAAATTGATATATTTTTTTGACAAAAGTCACGCTTTCATCCAGCGGTATGGGTGAATATTTGCCGGCTCTGTACCATTCTGCAAGCGGACTGCCTGCAAGCACTACGGTGGGATAGATCCGAATGAAATCCGGTAAAAGATCGGCGATCTGATGTGCCGTCGCAAGAGATCGTTTTTCGCTGTCACCCGGGAGTCCGGTCATCATCTGCAATCCAAGTTTGAGGCCTCGTTCTCTGATCAGACCAGATGATTTTGTGGTATCTCCTGCGGTATGCCCTCGGTTTGATTTGAGAAGCACATGGTCATCCATTGACTGGACTCCAATCTCAATTGCGGAGATTGTAAATTTTTGAATCGCATCAAGTTGTTGTTCATCTATTGTATCCGGGCGGGTTGAGAATCTGATGCTTTCCACCTTTCCGGAACAGATGAACCTTTCTGCTTCGGTAAGCAAAGATTGGATCGTTTTGTTTTGAAGCCCCAGGAAATTTCCACCGTAAAATGCAATCTGAGCCGGTTTGGTCCTGTTTTTTTTAAAGGAGAGATATGCATTTATCTTTCTGCTCAGCGCTTCTTTTGATGGAAAAGGAGAGGTGTTTCCTGTAATTGTAACCTGGTTGCAGAACGCGCATTGATGGGGGCATCCCCTGTGGGGAATAAATATCGGAATGATAAACGGAGCGTTGGAGAAATTCATTCAGTCCTGATTCTTTTCCAGGATTTCAAGGGCTTTTTTTGCTGCTGCCTGCTCAGCTAATTTTTTACTTTTTCCGGTTCCTTCGGTGATAATGTTTTGAATTTTCAGCTGAGTTTTAAATGCTTTATCGTGATCCGGTCCGGTTTCATCTATTATGTGATAGGATGGGATGGAGTTGTGGCTGCCCTGGACAAGTTCCTGCAGCCGGCTTTTATAATCGAGATTGGCAGTCGGCTTGGAGATGGAGTTTAAAAAAGGTGAAAAATGAAGTTTGATGATTCTGAAGGATGCGTCAAAGCCGCCATCCAGATATACGGCGGCGATAACCGCCTCAAAAGCATCTGCGAGAATGGACTTTTTTTCCCGGCCGTTTGTCTGAAGCTCTCCTTTACCGAGTTTAATGTGTTCTCCAAGATTGATTATTTTTGCAATTGATGCCAGCTTTGACTCATTAACAAGGCCTGCCCTCATCTTGGATAGGTCCCCTTCTTTCAAATCCGGAAAAAAATCCATGAGGATATGGCCGGCTGTCAGGCTCAGAACCGCATCCCCTAAAAATTCAAGACGTTCATTATCACGAAGAGTTGTATCTGATTGTTCATTTGTATAAGAGCTGTGGCAAAGAGCTGTTTTGATAAGGCTTTTGTCTTTGAAGGTATGACCGAGTTCTTTTTCCAGTTTTAAAATATCCATATCTTGTATTATCTGTCACGGCTGTAAATTCTGTGCTGCCCGCATGCCTTGGTATGGCTTTATGGCAGAAATAAAATTGATTATGTACAGCCAGCCAAAAAAGGCAAAATCATTCTGTTTGTTCGCTATGCAGGGAGATTCGAGCCATAAGATTTTCATATATTTCATAGGGAATGAACATGTCTCCCCTGCCGCTTCCCATTTGAATGTCAGGGTGCATCTCACCGTGAAAATCCGTACCGCCTGTTACGAGAAGATCGTGGCGAAGAGCGATCTTTTGAAATTCAACGGATTGATTCTGAGTATGATCCGTATAAAATACTTCTATGCCCATTAAACCCATATCTTTTAGTACGGAAACAAGTTGCTTCAGTCCTTCCGGGTCTTCTGCCTTGATTAAACCGGGATGGGCGAGGACGGGAATGCCGCCTGCATTCCGAATCAGTTCAATCGCATTTTCACATTCAATACGGTACTTGTCAATATAGGCGGGACGGTTTTTCCCAAGGTATCTGTCAAAGGCCTCATTCATAGTTTTTACAACTCCCTTTGCAAGCATGATCTGGGCAATATGAGGCCTTCCGATCTGGCTTGTTTTGACCTTTTTTTGTATTTCATCAATAGAAATATCGATCCCAAGGTTTTCAAGTCGTTTCAGAATGTCAGGATTTCTGTTTTTTCTTGCTTTCTGGAGAACGGATAAAGCCTGATTTAATTCCGGGTTGCCTGTCCCGATTCCGTAGCCCAGGATATGAAGGCTTCCTGAAGAGGGTAGGGGAATCGGTGGGTTTGAACTGATCTCAACTCCGGTTAAAAAATTGAGGGAAGCGGGTAGATCGTTTTTAAGCGCTTCCACGGAACCTTCAATCGTGTCATGGTCTGTAATCGCAATTGCCCCAAGGTTTAGCTTTTCTGCAAGGGAAAGGATTTCAGATGGTGTCCGGCTGCCATCTGAAGCTGTTGAATGGATATGAAGATCGATCCTTAGTGGTTCGTCATATCCCAAGTGCCTTCTCGAGTGCCTCCTCTTTGCTTTTGCAGTCAAAGCACTGAGTAGTTACAGGCCTGGCTTTTAAGCGCTCTATCGTAATTTCTTCTTCACACTGTTCACATATGCCAAAGGTGCCGTTTTCAATACGTTGAAGTGTCTTTTTAATTTTTTTAATCAGCTTATGCTCTCTATCCCGTATGCGCAGCATAAAATTGCGATTTGCTTCATGAGATGCTCTATCAGTCGGATCAGGGAAATTTTCCTTTGGAGTCGTCATGCCGGAAACAGTATCATCAGCCTGATCCAGAAGGTCTTCCAGCCGTTTAGCCAAGAGCTCTTTAAAAAATCCGATATCCTTTTTTTTCATAGCCCAAACCTTTTGATATTAATTTGTATTAACTGAAATAATTAAAAAAATGAAAAATAACAACTTAAAGTGTTTTTGTAAAGAGTAAAATATCCCATGCCGAATCCGGCAGACTCAATTTGCCCCTTATGCTTAATATCATGAAGGAATTTTTAAAAATGTT
>JAQYVL010000260.1 GCA_030145525.1 Desulfobacterales bacterium | reverse complement strand
TAATTGATGATGGCTTCGTAAAAAGTCCAATTTCGGCGTTGCGCTGCATCTCTCGTCAGTACCGGTAAGCGAAGTGCAATGGTAGCCGATAGGCGTGAGTAGGCTAACTACACACGCCTTCGGCTAACGATGCGCTTCGCTCCACGGTCTTCCTTGAGATTTGCGCGCCTTGAACTTGAACTTTTTTCTTTGCCATCAGAATTTTGACTTTTTACGAGATTGTCAATTGATAGATTATGAGTTTTTACGACACATGTTCACGAATACAAAAACCTGATTTGGGAAAACGCTTTGCCTGTGCATCACCCGAAGATGTTAAAAGGGTTCTCCGAAAATCATCTATTGATGAAAATGATTTTCTGATCCTTTTATCCCCAGCGGCAGAATTCTTCCTTGAAGAGATGGCTCAGAAAGCTCATCATCTTACCGTGAGGCAGTTCGGGAAAACGATTCTTTTTTACACCCCAATGTATCTTTCCAACTTCTGTACAAATCAATGCCTTTATTGCGGATTCAACATCAGCAACAGAATACCCCGAAAACAGTTGACGTTAGATGAGGTTGAAGCAGAAGCAAAGGCTATAGCTTCTACCGGTTTGAAACATATCCTGATTTTAACGGGCGATGCGAGAAAAATCTCATCAATTGATTATCTGAAAGATTGCATCCGGATTCTAACCCGCTTTTTTTCTTCAATCAGCATCGAGATTTATGCCCTTGAGAAGTTGGAATACGCCGAACTGATAGACGCCGGTATTGACGCTCTTACCATATATCAGGAAACCTATAACCAGCGTCTTTATAAAAAATTTCATATCAAAGGTCCGAAAACAGATTACCGTTTCAGGCTGGATGCTCCGGAACGGGCCTGCATTGCCGGTATTAGATCGGTAAACATCGGAGCCCTTCTCGGCCTTGATGATTGGCGCATGGAGGCTTTTTTTACAGGGATTCACGCAGATTATCTTCAGCGCTTCTTCCCTGAAGTTGAAGTGAGCATTTCGCTTCCAAGGATGAGACCCCATGCCGGAGATTCTCAAACAAAGAGCATTGTAAGTGATAAAAATCTTGTTCAGATCATGGTCGCATCCAGGTTGTTTATGCCGCGGGCAGGGATTACCATCTCAACACGGGAAAGCGAGGTCTTTCGGAATAACATTTTAAGGCTCGGGGTGACGAAAATGTCTGCAGGTTCCAGCACCAAAGTCGGGGGACATACCATTTCCGAAAATGATACCGGGCAGTTTGATATCTGCGATCACAGAACGGTTGCTGAAATGAAGAAACTTATCATATCTCGAGGTTATCAGCCGGTATTCAAAGACTGGCAGCCGATTCTATAGGCGCAGGGAGAAAATAATTGAAACCACTTAAAAAAAAAACGGCTCAAACTTTTCCGGATACCGATATTTACTGTATCACAGATGAAAGGCACGCAAGAGGAAGAGACAATATCGAAGTGGTGAAACAGATGATTGATGCCGGGGTTAAGTGCATTCAATACCGGGAAAAAGAAAAAGATATGGCTGAAAAATATGAGCAGTGCCTGAAGATAAGAAAGCTTACACGGGAGGCCGGGGTTTTTTTTATTGTAAACGATCACATAGATCTTGCTCTGATTGTTGAAGCCGATGGCATTCATGTCGGTCAGGAGGATTTTCCAATTGAGGCGGTGAGAAAACTTGTTGGAGAAAATATGGTGATCGGCCTTTCGACGCATTCGCCATTGCAGGCAAAAGAAGCGATCAAGCGGGGTGCTGATTATATAGGTGTTGGCCCGATATTTAAAACATTTACAAAAAAAGATGTATGCGATCCCGTAGGTTTTGAATACCTTGATCACGTTATTCAAAATTATCCGGAAATGCCTTTTGTGGCCATAGGGGGGATAAAGGCGCATAACGTAGCAGAAGTCGCGAGACATGGCGCAAAATGCATATCCCTTGTCACTGAAATTACAGGTGCGGAAAACATCGGCCTTAAAATTAAAGAGATACGGATAGAGATAGAAGGAGAACGAAAATGAATTATACAACACAGATGGATGCGGCTCGAAAAGGAATTATCACATCGGAAATGGAGACAGTCGCTGCGAAGGAGCAGATGAGGCCTGATAAGCTCAGGGACTTCATCGCAAGAGGGAAAGTGGTTGTCCCGGCAAACAGAAACCATAAAAAACTCGATCCTGAAGGTATCGGAGAAGGGCTTCGAACCAAAATCAATGTGAATTTGGGGATTTCGAAAGACTGCTGCAATGTCGATCTTGAGCTTGAAAAAGTCAGGCATGCGCTTGCACTTAAAGCGGAAGCGATTATGGACCTTAGCTGCTACGGGAAAACCAGGGAATTTCGGAAAAAACTGGTTGAAATGTCACCTGCAATGATAGGTACGGTTCCGATTTACGATGCTGTAGGCTTTTATGAAAAAGATTTGCAGGAGATTTCCACGGATGAATTTTTTAATGTCGTGGAAAAACACGCGGAAGATGGAGTCGATTTCATGACTATTCATGCCGGCCTGAACCGGGCTACGGCTGAAAAGGTGAAATCAGGGAACAGAATAACCAATATTGTATCCCGGGGAGGTTCTCTTTTATTTACATGGATGGAGATGAACGGCCGTGAAAATCCGTTTTATGAACACTTTGACCGCCTCCTGGATATCTGTGTAGACTATGACATCACCCTGAGCCTGGGTGACGGCTGCCGTCCGGGTTGCATTAACGATTCAACCGATGCCTGTCAGGTAGAAGAAATGATCGTGCTGGGAGAGCTTACCAAAAAATCATGGGAACGAAATGTTCAGGTTATGATCGAAGGCCCCGGCCATATGGCCCTGAATGAGATAAAAGGAAATATGATGCTTGAGAAGCGACTATGTCACGGCGCTCCTTTCTATGTGCTGGGACCTCTTGTAACTGATATCGCGCCGGGCTATGACCATATCACAAGCGCGATAGGGGGCGCCATTGCGGCCGCGAACGGTGCAGATTTTCTTTGTTATGTGACACCTGCCGAACATCTCAGGCTGCCTACGCTGGAAGACATGAAAGAAGGAATTATTGCCGCAAGAATTGCGGCGCATGCTGCTGACATAGCCAAAGGAATACCGGGTGCAAGAAAGTGGGATAATGACATGAGCCGCGCGCGGGTTGAGCTTGACTGGGATAAGATGTTTGAGCTTGCCATCGATCCGGAAAAGGCTGTCAGCTATCGAAAATCATCACAGCCGGAAGAAAATGATACCTGTACAATGTGCGGGAGTATGTGTGCAGTCCGGAACATGAACCGAATTCTGGAAAGGAAGGATGTAGAGGTATAATCCGTAGACTGTTTTTGAGATTATTTTAAAAGGCGGGGAGTCTATCATGCATAGAAGTAAAATGATTGAAAAACTGGATGAAACATCCGAAGTATGGGATATTATCGTAATCGGGGGAGGAGCAACAGGGCTTGGTGCGGCTTTGGAATCTGTTTCCCGGGGATACCGCACTCTTCTTCTGGAACAGGCCGATTTTTCCCAGGGGACATCAAGCAGGAGCACGAAGCTTATTCACGGAGGTGTTCGTTATCTCCAGCAGGGCAACATATCTCTTGTGCTTGAAGCTCTGCGTGAACGGGGACTTCTGCTTCATAATGCTCCTCATCTGGTTCACCATCAATCATTTATTGTCCCGAACTACGGCTGGTGGGAAGGCCCATTCTACGGAATAGGCCTTAAGCTTTATGATGTTCTCGCCGGCAAGCTGGGGCTTGCGCCTTCCAGAATATTATCCAGGGAGGAAACATTAAAAAGAATTCCTACCGTTGAGCCTGAGGGACTTCGGGGCGGGGTGATTTATTTTGACGGCCAGTTCGACGACGCAAGGCTGGCCGTTACCCTGGCGAAAACAGCCGAGACGCTTGGTGGGTGCATTATAAACTACGCAAAGGTTGTTTCCCTGATAAAGGAAGATGAGATGATTTGCGGCGTCAAGGCCAAAGATCTGGAAACTGGCCGCGAATATGAAATCAAGGGCAGGGCAATCATTAACGCGACAGGTATTTTTATCGATTCTATTCGCAAAATGGATATTCCGGACTGCGAAAAGATCATCGCTCCAAGCCAGGGTGTCCATATTGTTCTCGATAAATCTTTTCTTCCCGGCAAAAGTGCGATCATGGTTCCGCAAACAGAAGATGGACGTGTACTTTTTGCAGTTCCCTGGCATGACCGTGTCATTATCGGGACCACGGACACTCCTGTGGAGAAGCCTCTGCTTGAGCCGAAACCATTACCGAATGAAATTGATTTTCTTCTTTCCCATGCGGCCAGATATTTGACGAAAGATCCAAAACCGGAAGATATTTTAAGTGTTTTTGCGGGCATTCGCCCTTTGATACGTTCCGATACCAGCCATGAGACCTCTTCACTTTCCCGTGATCACCATATAACCATATCTGCATCCGGCCTGCTGACAATTGCCGGCGGGAAATGGACCACTTATCGCAAAATGGGTCAGGATATTGTCGATAAAGCCATTACAATGGCGGGTCTTGATGATCGTCCTTCCCGAACAGAGCATCTTAACCTGTTCGGATGGTCGGCTGATGCAGAAGGGAATGAACCATTTTCAGCCTATGGGAGCAGTGCAAAAGATATCAAGCAGATGATAAAAATGGATCCGGAGCTGGATCGTTTTATCCACCCGGATCTGCCATACCGGCTTGTTGAAGTGATTTGGAGTATAAGACATGAAATGGCACGAACCCTTGAAGATGTGATGGCGCGAAGGACAAGAGCGCTGATTTTGAATACAAGGGCGAGCATGGAGGTTGCGCCTCAAATTGCCGCTGTCATGGCAGATGAGCTTGGCCGGGATGAAAAATGGCGGAAGGAACAGGTAGATGCTTTTATAGCTCTTGCAGAGAGCTATCTGCCGGAGCAATATCAAACCGGGTAGCGTTTACTCCTCAATCAGGACATAATCGGCCATAACTTCGCCTTTGAGAATGTGGTTCCCAAAAATTTGTCTGGCTTTATTCGCATTTACTTTCCTGTATATCACCGTTTCCTTACCATCAATTTCAACTGTAACGTTTGGTTCTTCCCTGCATTTACCAATGCAGCCTGAACTTTTAATTTTAATGTCCGGCCTGTCTGTTTTGCTTTTCTCTTCCAACAGGGCCGTCATTACTTCGCGTGCGCCTGCCACGATCCCACAAGTGCCCATATGCACAGTGACTTTTGTCTGTGAAATCGGCATCGATGATGTCAAAGCCTGCAGTTGCTGGAATCGTTTTCCGACCACTTTAATCAGGTTTGACATAAACAGATAGCCCACCCGGGGGTTTTCCTGAAACAGGGTGGTAAGGCTTTCCCGACTCCCCCTGACAACCTTAAGACTTTTGGTCTCGCAGTAAGCAGAAAGTGTATATTCATGAGGCGGCACAAGACCGGACCAGCCAAAGACCATTAATTCTGATATGGCTGAAATTGTAGTTTCCACAGAAGTAGATCTGCCCGGCAGGTCAAAGCGAAGGTCAACTCGCCCTTCTGCAACGATCCATATATGAGAGGCCTGATCTCCTTCTTTAAAAAGTTTGTCACCCTGTTTGTATTCCTTCTCATGAAAAGAGCTTGCGATAGAAGCCAGTTGATCGTCGTCCAGCACTTTGAAGATGTCGACATTTTTCAGAAAATCACGAACGATCATTCATACCTCCTTTTTATTGCAATAGCTTATTGTGTTTTAATATTTCTTTTATTCTTTCCTGAATTTTCACTTATAAGCTTTAATTTATTTCATTTTAGATTGTTATTTGCCTGAAGTCAATTGATCAAGTGGTTTCCGAATCATTTCATTGATCCAAAAAGTATGAACAAAAACAGTCTTGAAAATTTGAAGACGGGTTCTACATAATTGCATCAAACTTACATTTGGCATAGCATGTCAGACATTTTACGCATTTGTCCTTGTCGATTACCGCTACCGTCTTTTTTTTCCACGCGATCGCCTCTGTCGGACAGGCTTTAAAGCAGAGTCCGCATTTTTTGCATAGATCCGGATCGACTTCAAACTTCAGGAGGGAAACGCACCGTTTTGCAGGGCATTTTTTTTCATAGATATGCGCGATATATTCGTCTTTAAAATACCTCAGGGTCGACAGTACGGGGTTCGGTCCTGTCTGGCCAAGGCCGCAAAGCGCCGAACTCTTGATAACCGGAGACAGCTCTTCAAGAACATTGATATCGCTGGGTTCTCCTTTGCCGTCGCATATTTTTTCAAGAATTTGAAGCAGACGTCTGGTTCCTTCCCTGCAGGGGGTGCACTTGCCGCAGGACTCATCCTGGACGAAGTCCATAAAAAAGCGTGCCATGTCTACCATGCAAGTGTTTTCATCCATCACAATCGCTCCGCCGGAACCCATTATGGCGCCTACTTTTGCGATGGCTTCATAATCTACGAGTGTGTCGAGGCATTCTTCAGGTACACATCCGCCCGAAGGTCCCCCAAGCTGGACTGCTTTGAATTTTTTCTTGTTCGGGATTCCTCCTCCGATATCATATATGATTGTTCTCAGGCTTGTCCCCATGGGAACTTCGACAAGACCTATATTGTTGACATCACCGGAAAGGGCAAACACCTTTGTACCCTTGCTGGTTTCCGTACCGATACTTGAATACCATTTTCCGCCGTTTAAAATGATCTGGGAAATATTTGCAAGCGTTTCAACATTGTTCAGAATCGTCGGTTTTTCCCAGAGACCTTTATGAGCGGGAAACGGAGGGCGAGGCCTTGGCATGCCTCTTTTCCCTTCGATAGACCTCATCAATGCTGTTTCTTCACCACATACAAATGCGCCGGCGCCCTCATAGATGTCAATTTCAAAGTCAAAGCCTGTGTCCAGAATATTTTTCCCAAGAAGCCCGTACTCTCCTGCCTGGCGGATGGCTATCTCAAGGCGTTTTACGGCAAGAGGATATTCAGACCTGCAGTAGATATATCCCTGATGAGAATTGATCGCTTTCGCAGCAATGATCATTCCTTCGAGCACAGCATGCGGATCCGCTTCAAGTATACTCCTGTCCATAAAAGCACCCGGATCTCCCTCGTCCGCATTACATAGGACATACTTGATATCTCCGGGACTTTTTTGAGCGAATTCCCATTTTATTCCGGTAGGAAATCCGGCACCACCCCTGCCTCTTAAACCTGAAATTTTTATCTCCTCCACAATCTGTTCCGGGGTCATTTCCTGAAGTGCCTTTGCCACTCCGAAATAACCGTCTCGTGCAATATACTCGTCAATAACTTCAGGATCGATCAGCCCTTTGTTTCTCATGACCCAAAATTGCTGGTGTGAAAAAAAGGGTATGGAGTTCATATCCGGTATGGTTTCTTTGGAAGCCGGCTCTGTGTAGAAAAGCCGATTAACAGGCCGTCCTTTCAGAAAATGTTCTTCAACCAGTTCAGGTGCATCTTTCGGTTTAAGCTCCTGATAAAAAATGCCTTCGGGCTGAACCAGCATAACAGGACCTACAGCACAAAATCCGTTACAGCCGGTTTCAATTATGCGGATTTCTTCAGACAGGTTATTTTTTTTCAGTTCGAGTGCCAGTGATTCCTTGAAAGCGATTGCTCCGGTTGAGTGGCATCCGGTTCCGCCGCACAACAGAAGTTGTGTTCGTGTTGTGTTCATATTTTCTTCTCCAGATTCTTTTTTTTTCTCCGCTCGGCAATGGCAACTCTGTATCGTACAGAGAGATTACTCATATTCATCTATAATATCGATCACTTTGTCTGAAGAAATGCTGCCGTGGATATCCTGGTTAACAACCATGACAGGGGCCAGTCCACAGGCTCCGAGGCATCTGACTGCTTCCAGCGTAAACCGTTTGTCATCCGTTGTGCCGCCTTCTTTTATTTGATACTTGCGTTCAATCCTTTCCATTGCTTCTTTAATGCCCTTTACATAACATGCCGTTCCCAGGCACATTTTAATTGTGTTCCTGCCTTTGGGTGTAAGAGAAAAATAGGAGTAGAAGGTTGCAACACCGAAAACTCTGCTGCCCGGAATGTTCAGGCCATTGCCGATATAGTCAAGCAATTCGGTCGGCAGATAGCCGACGATATTCTGGCATTCCCTCAGGACGGTAATCAGGGAGCCGGATTTGTCGTGGTTGTCTATAATGACCGAATCAATCTCTTCCCACATTTTTTCGGTGATATCGGAATGATGACGATGGACCGCATGCTTCATATTTGTTCCTCCCAAGCTGTTTCTGCTGGAGTGATTACTGTTTCATACCATCAGTTTGGTAATTGAAGGGCTTATCACTGTATTCAGAATAATTTTAAGAATAATTGAATAAACGGTTGGAAACTATTATATAATATATAAAATGTCAATGACATCATTGAACCTGCCGAATTGGGACCTGTTTTTTTTGCGGCAGCGCATACAGCATCAGACATAGTTACGAAAATTAGCAATCGTTCCATTGACACCCGTTAACCTTTATCCTATACTTATTACTCAAATTTATTATTATCGGCCAATTATTCGGATGGATTAAATTTTATGAAACTAAAAGAAATTATTGAATTACTGGACGGCAATCTCCTCACCGGCAAAGATCAACTGGATAAAAGCTTAAATACAGGTGGAGCCAGTGACCTGATGAGCGATATACTGGCCGGATTATCGGAAAAATGTGTGCTTTTGACCGGTTTGACAACGGTTCAAACAGTAAGGACGGCTATCATAGCAGGAGTTGGGGCGATTGTCTTTGTCCGCGGGAAAATACCTCCAACGGAAGTTATAGACCAGGCCCGGGCAAACGAGATCCCGCTGCTGTCGACACCTTATTCCATGTTCGTTTCATGCGGCAGGCTGTATTCAAAAGGAATAACAGGTCTTGACGGCGCACAATGATTTTGTGCAGGCGGTGAGCGGCGTTCATTCGAAAACGTCTGTTATGCCCTGTTTCAGTGCCGAACACAGAATTCTCTTTTATTGCCTGAAAGATAGCAGACAGGCATGATTTGGAGTGTTCACTATTGGGATGAAAACCTGTATTCATTAACATGTGAAAGTAGACAAACCGGATTAACATTTATGGCAGCACTGAAAAAAGAATATCATATCAACAAGAATGATTTTATCCGTGCCGGAGAAGCTTCAATCGGAGTAAAAAATGTTTTGAAATCTCTTGATGTTGATCCTTCAATCATACGCAGGGTTGCAATTTGCGGCTATGAAGGAGAGATGAATGTAGTCATGCACGGTGGAACTGGGAAGTTGAATATAGAGATCAATTCAACAAATATCGTACTGGATATTTCAGATAATGGTCCGGGGATGGCAAATACTGAACTGGCTATGGAAAGAGGTTATTCAACGGCAACGGATGAGTACCGGGAGATGGGATTCGGTGCGGGGATGGGATTGCCCAATATGGAAAAAAACTCTGACGAATTTAAGATTGATTCAGCAGTAGGGAAGGGCACAAGGATCAGGATGGTTTTTTCGTTAACCCATAGCAAAGAATAATTCTGTGAGTAAAAAAACACCCTCATCTTATGTAATTTTCAATAAAGATCTTTGCATCGGCTGCGCTGTGTGCATGAAAGTATGCCCCACGCGGGCTATTCGCATCAGGGATGAAAAATCCGTTCGTCTGCTGGATCAGTGTATCGGATGCGGAGAATGCTTACGGGTTTGCCCTGCCGGAGCCATCAGTACGGATCAGCCTAAACTGGAGCAGCTTGATAAGAACAAATTTTCGGCGGTCATTGTGGCACCGGTTCTTTCTTCACAATTTCCGGGAGAAATGCCAAGTGACATCTTAGCCGGTCTTAAAAAGATGGGCTATACACATATTGTTGAGCTTTCGGATTTTCTTGAGATGTTTCAGTTTGCCACTGTAACATTCATACAGGAGAACCGGAAGAACAGGAAAGCTCCGTGGCCTCTGATTTCTCCCGTATGTCCTGTGGTTGTCAGCCTTATAGCCATCCGGTTCCCAGGACTTTTGAAACATATTCTTCCTATTGAAAGACCTCTTGTCCTGCTTATTTCCGATATAAGAAATAAAATCAGCAGACAGTTTGGAATAAAAAAAGATGATATCATACTGCATCATATTACGCCATGTCCGTCCAAAGCGGTGTTGGAACGTTCACTGTCGAAAGATGAGCGGTTAAATATCGACAGGGCTTTCGGAATTAACAGCGTATATTCGGCACTTTTTCATAAAATTGAAGAATCTAAAAAAGCCGATATCTTATCTTTTTCGAGGGATCGTTTTGATTCTTTCACGAGCGGAAGGTGTTTGAAGTGGGGGATGAGCGGCGGTGAAATTTCCGGAATGCAAATTGACAAATCGATGGCCGTTTGCGGAATAAGAGAAACTATTGATTACCTTGAAAAAGTTGAACTTGGAATGCTTCGGAATATGGAATATATCGAATTCAGAGCCTGCCCGGAAGGCTGTCTTGGCGGGCCGCTTACGGTAATTGATAAATATCTGGCAAAAAGCGGTGTCTATCGTATGGTGAAAATGTTCGGAATGGGAAGACGTCTTCCCCGGTATAAGATACGGAGGCTTTATGATGATGGATGGTTTTATTCAAAAACCGGACCGGATGAAGACGAAATGCTGCGCAAATTACGGAAGAAACCATTATCAATTGAATCATTGCAGAAGATCGACTTGCTTTTTGAAAAGATAAGAGGAAAGAACTGCGCTGCCTGCGGTTCTCCGGACTGCAGAACCTTTGCAGAGGATGTTGTACGTGGGGACGCAAAACTTAACCAGTGCCTTGTTATTCGGGCAAGGAAAGCCGAAGGTGATGGAAAGAAGGAAAAAAGAAAAGGGAAGGTGAAAAAGTGACTGTTGAAGAGCTGTCAAAAATTTTGGGTCTTGATATTGTTGCCGGCAGAAATGGACTAAACCGACAGGTTGAAAATGGCTATTGCGGCGATTTGCTCAGTGATGTTATGGGTAACGCTCCATCCGGATGTATATGGCTGACGATACAGAGCCATCAGAATATTGTGGCGGTTGCAATGCTTCGGGAGATGGCCGCAATTGTCATTGCCGGTGGATTTGGTCCTGATAAAGAGACGAAAGAAAAAGCCGATCAGGAGGGAATACCTCTCTTGGCCTGGTCGGATTCCGCGTACGATCTGGCTGGAAAGATTTACAATCTGGGAGTGGGTGGGGAGAAGAACAACAAGGGCTGACAGATGGCGTCTTCCATCGAAAATAAAACTCTCAGAGCGTTTAAGGCGGATCTGCACATTCATACATGTCTTTCACCCTGCGGTGACTGGGAAATGGGCCCAATGGGCATCATCACAAAGAGCCTGGAAATGGATCTTGATGTGATCGCTATATGTGATCATAATTCAGCAGAAAATGTCGGTGCTGTAATGAGAGCAGGTGCGGAAAAGGGTGTATCTGTTTTACCAGGCATGGAAGTGTGTTCAAAAGAAGAGGTCCATGTTATAGCAATATTCGATGAATTGTCCCAGGCCACTGACATGCAGGAATACATCTATGACCACCTTCCCGGGCAAAATTCACCCGATCTCTTCGGATATCAGGTGATTGCGGATGAAAATAATGAAGTCAGGGGAGAGAATAACAGGCTGTTGATCGGAGCAACGGATCTAGGGCTTCATGAGATCGTGAATCATATTCGTTTCCTTGGAGGTCTGAGTTTCGCTTCTCATATTGACAGGCAGGCTTTCAGTATCATCAGCCAGCTTGGATTCGTTCCTCCGGACATCGGGCTGGACGGGGTCGAGGTTTCATCCTTTGCAAAACCGGAATATGATGATAGAAAGTTTCCGGGGGCGGCTAAGTTCCCATTTATTACATCATCGGATGCTCATTTTATTGATGATATTGGAAAGGTTCGAACTGTTTTTATGCTTTTTGAACCAACGGTTACAGAGATTCGAATGGCTCTGAAAAGAAGCCACGGCAGATATATGGAGGTTTGATTGAGGGAAATTTCCATGCATATCATGGATATTGCTGAAAATGGAATAACTGCCGGGGCTGATTGTATCCATATCCGGATCGAAGAAGACCGGATTGAAAACAGTTACGGAGTAAAGATTTCAGATAATGGAAAAGGAATGTCGGACGACTTTCTGGGGAAAGTAACGGATCCGTTTGTTACAACAAGAAAGACCAGAAGCGTTGGCCTCGGGCTTGCATTTTTAAAAGAAGCCGCCTTAAGATGCAATGGAACGTTTAATGTCACATCCGAACCCGGAAAAGGAACGACAGTCGAGGCTTTTTTTGAACACAATCATATTGATCGGGCACCGACGGGAGACATGGCAGGATCCATTACGGTTTTGATTGCGGGAAATCCGGGGATTGATTTTGATTACAGCCATATAATTGATGGTGAAGAATTCAGCCTGGACACCCGTGAA
Source organism: Desulfobacterales bacterium (assembly GCA_030145525.1). GTDB lineage: Bacteria > Desulfobacterota > Desulfobacteria > Desulfobacterales > SURF-7 > JAQYVL01. Next base: position 2,084 of record JAQYVL010000260.1, on the reverse strand, counting down.
TTAAGGAGTTCTGATATTTCGCTCACAGATCCCGAGATTATATTGAATTTGGCCAGGCTTATCAGGGAAAAACTTGACGAGCTGTCATAAGACAGATTTTCCTTCAGCAAACGGAGAGCAAAATGGCAAAAATCACAATTGCAGATCTGAAAAAGATCAAGGAAAAGACTTCAAAAGATACCTCCCTGCGGCATGGGGGGGCAACGGTGAAAATTACGGTTCACATGGGGACATGCGGAATTGCTGCGGGAGCGCGTGAAGTTATGAATTCTCTCATGGAGGAGATGAGTTTGGTTGAAAGAGATGATATTCGGGTTGTTGCTTCAGGATGTCTCGGGATGTGCAGCAGTGAACCGAATGTTACAGTGGAATTAAAAGATGAAAAACCGGTGGCCTACAAAGAGATTGATTCAAACAAGATGAGGCAGATTTTTAAAAGGCACGTCCTTAAAGGAGAAGTTCAGACGGAGTTCGCCCTTTCACGGGGCTGATTTAATATTCAATGTAGAGACATTATCAAATCATTCAATCTGCTCCATGCGGGATGCAATCTAAGCATGACATGGATATCGGGCGGAAGAGGGTGTTTTGCAATTGTCCCTGTAGATTTGGTTACAACAGGAGGGTTCATGGTAAGTCTCGATTTTTTGGAAAAAGTCGAAGTTTTCAAAAATTTCAATGATAATCAGCTTTCAGCATTACAGGAGTGCGGCAGTGTCCTTGAGTTTCAAAGAGGAGACCGGCTTTTTGCTGAAGGAGAAGATTCCAAACATCTCTGGATTGTGAAGGAAGGGCAGGTTGGTCTTAGGTTCGACACACAGGAAGGGCGGACAAGTGAGAAAGATAAGGTTTCATTTATATCGGAATTACAAATATTTGGATGGTCCTGTTTTGTTCCCCCAAATACATACAGCCTGTCGGGTTATTGTGAAAGCCGGCAATGCAAGGTTGTAGCTATGGAAAAAGAAAAGCTGATAAAACTTTTTGAAGATGATCCGGAAATAGGATATGGAGTTATGTTTTATCTGGTATGCGTTGTCGGCAGCCATTTTCACCGGTTTCAGGATGAATTGGCAAAGCAGATGGGCCATGATATCATGAGCAACTGGTGATTCAGCGGGCAAAGGATATGTAAGAGTAAACAGAAGATCGCTGCCGAAAGTTGATTTTTCAAGGCAGCTTAAATTGTAATGGAGACACCAATTTGGACACGCAAAACAAAATCACGATCAACGGTAATGTCTTTTCATTTGAACCTGATGAAACTATTCTTGATGTGGCAAATCGCAACAGCATCGATATCCCGACATTGTGCCATTTGAAGGGAACTGTCCCGACCGGAGCCTGCAGGATATGTGTTGTTGAAGTAGAGGGCGCCAGAAGTCTGATGGCGTCCTGTTCAGCGCCGGCATCAAACAATATGATTGTGAAAACGGAGTCTCCCGAGGTTGTCGTATCCCGAAAAATTTCGATTCAGCTTCTGCTTTCCAGCGGTAATCATAATTGTGCCGCCCGTGGTTCAGACGGCAAAGACTGGACCGACTTTCAGCTAAAGGTTCACCAGGATGACGGAAACGCGGAGCTGTGCCCGGCGTGGGGAGACTGCGAACTTCAAAATCTGGCATACCGTTATCAGGTAACCGGGGACCGGTTTGCGAGGGATGAAGAGATATTTCCGGTTGAAGATGTCAATCCGTTTATCATCCGTGATTTTTCAAGATGCATCCTGTGCGGCAGATGTGTACTGGCCTGCAATGAAGTTCAGGTCAACGAAGCAATTGATTTTGGTTACAGAGGGGCGAAGGCAAAGATCATTGCCGCGGGTGACAGACCGCTTCGGGATTCGGATTGCGTATTTTGCGGAGAGTGTATCCAGGTATGCCCCGTAGCAGCCCTTATGGAAAAGGAACCCCGCTTTGAACTGCGCCCCTGGGAAGCCCTGAAGGTTAGAACAACGTGCAGTTACTGCGGTGTCGGATGCCAGATGCATCTGCATGTCAAGGAAAATAGAATTTTTAAGGTTACAGGAGTTGATTCTCCGCCCAATTATGGAAGTTTGTGTGTAAAAGGCCGATTTGGTTTTG
>JAQYVL010000259.1 GCA_030145525.1 Desulfobacterales bacterium | reverse complement strand
CCCGAGCCAGTTTCCGTAAAGTCCAGTGCTGATACCTCAATGGCGGTGAAGGATATTATACTGGCCGGTTTGTTTCCAGGCCTGGTTTTAGGCACCTTTCTGGCATTCAAGCTGAGCGCTTCGATCGGATGGCTGATTTTCATAAACTGTGTAGCATTGCTCTTTATCGGTGCTCCGCTTTTTATTCTCATCGGTTTTGCATGTATTTTCTGCGTCATGCTTCTCGGAAACGGTGATCCGACGAATATACCCATCGACATGTTTGAGGCGGTAAAAAAAGAGACGCTTCTTGCAATACCGTTTTTTATGCTTGCAGGCGGAATCATGACAGCAGGCAGTATTGCAACCCGGCTCATTGACACGGCAAAGGCCCTTATAGGTCATCTGCCCGGAGGGCTCGCTGTTTCAGCTGTTCTGGCATGTCTCCTTTTTGCCGCGATATCCGGTTCGTCACCGGTCACGGTTATCGCAATCGGGAGTATCATGTTCCCTGCACTGATCAAGGAGAAGTATGATGAGGAATTCTCTCTCGGCCTGGTGACTTCGGCCGGAACACTGGGTATCCTGATACCACCTTCTATCCCGATGATCATCTATGCCATCATGGCTCCTGTTGATGGAAAGGCGCTGTCGGTTCGTGAGCTTTTCGTCGCGGGTCTTATTCCAGGTCTGTTGGTCGCTTTTATTCTCTGCCTCTATTCTGTTTTCAAACAGGATATCTCCAATCTGAAAATTAAAAAATTCGATGCAAAGCATGCTCTTTCCGCTACCATAAATGGAAGCTTTTCCCTGATACTGATCGGTCTCATCTTTTTTGGTATTTACTTTGGCCTCTTCACAGCAGTTGAAGCAGCGGCTGTTGCAGTAGCCTATGCCTGTATGGTTGAATTTGGATTTCAGCCGGCCCTTTCTTATGCCAGGCAGGGCGGAGGTGGAACAAAACAGAAATTTTCTACATTTTTTGAGCTGAAGCCCCGTGAGGTTCCGAAAGTATTCGTTGACTCCACCAGTATCATGGGAGCCCTTTTTGTCATTATTGTTATCGCCATTGCATTAAACAGGTTCCTTTGCGAGGAGGAGATACCCCAGCTGGCCGCAGCGTGGTTATCGGAACTGGTCAGCTCAAAGGTCGGTTTCCTTTTACTTGTAAACGTATTTCTCCTTTTGCTCGGCTGCGTAATGGATATTATTTCGGCAATTCTGATCGTGGCACCGCTTCTTGCCCCGATAGCCATTCATTACGGTGTCGATCCGATCCACTTTGGAATTATTTTTACCGTGAACCTGTCGATCGGATACATCACACCGCCGATCGGAATAAACCTTTTCGTGGCCTCAGGAGTGTTCAAGAGACCGATTATTCAGGTAATCCGGGGAACATTGCCGTTTGCGGCAATCCTCCTGATCGCACTCTTGCTCGTAACATTTGTGCCCGCTATCAGCCTCATCCTTTTGGGCAGATAGAGGGAGGCCGGACAGCAGTATAAAAAATGAATTCTATGAGTTGATTGATAATGCCTGCTATGCCGCATACGGTATAGCAGGCATTATGCTATGTTCTGAATTATCCGGGGGAATCCATCCTGATTATTATTCTGGTTTTAAAACCCGCCGCTTTGCAGCGGGATCTTTATTTTATAGCCGTTGTCCTCAATATGTACCGATTGAACGGTGATCAAGAGCCTCCTCCAGACAGTTTCTAAAGGTGAACCATGAAAGAAGAAAAGGCAAGCCGGACAGCGGAAATCGTTACCGCCTTTAGGGCTGCGGAGTCTTTAAAACCGGCCGGGGAGAGGGTTTGTTATGATCCCATGGCAAAGGATTTTCTCAGCTCAAGGCTGTCCCTGATCGGAAGGTCTGAATTTATCAGAAAAACAGCGCTCTGGTATGCGGATCGGAAATCACCCGGCATTACCGGTCTGGTCGTACTTCGCACCAGGTATATTGATGAGTACTTAACAACATGCATGGAAGATGGAATTGATCAACTGGTTATCATGGGGGCCGGATATGACTCAAGGCCTTACAGATTTGAAGGGCTGAAAAATAAAGTTGTTTTTGAAGTAGATTATCCGGCGACTCAGGGAAAGAAGATAAAAAAAGTTAAACGGATTTGCGGCTCCCTTCCGGGTCATGTCGTTTATGTTCCAATCGATTTTGAAAGAGAAACCCTTGAAGAAAGGTTGTTTGAAAATGGATATGACCGGAATATGAAGACGCTGTTCATCTGGGAGGGCGTGACCACATATATTACCGCGGAGGCAGTGGACAATACCCTTTTTTTTGTCGCAAATAATTCAGGAGCAGGCAGTACGATTATCTTCAGCTATGTCTTCCAGTCGGTAGTGGATGGGACGAGCGGGATGGAAGGGGCGGAGAAATGGCGAAAGGCGCTTGAAAAAAGAGGAGAGCCGCCTGTCTTTGGAATAGAAAGCAGTAAAATCAATGAGTTCCTTCTGTCGAGAGGGTTTTGCAATGTGAAAGATGCAAGTATGGAGTCTTTAAAGAAGGTTTATTTCACCGGAAGAAATCAAAATCGAAAGGCATCCCCCTGGGCCGGAATTGTTTATGCAGCGATTGACCCGGGGCAGTCTGTTTGACGATTATCCAGTGCCCCTGAATGTCAAACGGTAAGTTTTTTTCTATCCTATCCCCATCTGTAAGTCATTTCAAAAAAGTCGCCTCTGTCAAGGATCTTATTTTCAATTGTTTTGCCGCTCGCCCGCTCCGCTATTTCCTGAAAGTAGCCTGCCAGCCCGTAAAAATAAGGTGCTCTCATTTCCGGAAAGAGTATATCCGGATAATCATGCACCGTAAATTTTAACCAACCAGGTCCCTTTTCAACTTGATGCTTTTGATGCACAGCCCCTTCAAAATCATAAAATGAATTCCATAATTTAACACAGTTTTCCAGGCTGGCTACGGGATTCCCTTCTATCAGCAGACGTTTATAAACTTTCAAAAAGCTTTTTGCGCTGAGCCGTCCGAATTCAAACGTCATATCGAGCTCCATTTTTGCGACTTCCTTTGTAACCGCAAGGGAGATGCGCCAGAAACTGTCGCCGGGATACCACTTGCTGGCCACAACCAGACTTTTCACAATTTCAGCGTCTTCCGGCTTTAAATATTTATTCCAGTCTATATTTTTATCAGAACGAATAATTCTAACCAGGTCCACAATAACGGTTCCTTTAACTTTCACGGCAAACCTCCTTATCTGTCCGGGTGTTTATTTTTTTAAGTAGAGGTGATCTTAAAAATGTAGCGCTTAACCTGATTTGTATCCATTTGTAGCTATCAGGCTTCAGCCAGGATCAGTTGACCACCAGAATGGAAATATTTTCTTCGGGTATTTTGAAGGAATTTCCAATCAATTGTTTCATGGTGTTTAACGCCTGCTCTTCCGAGGGGTTTTGCCTGGCCCAGGTATCAAATCCGTCCCTCTTCATGATGATGGAGACAGAGACTTTCTGACTGGTTTTGACCTCTGATTCAAAATCAGGAGCAAAGAAGTTTACATCAATGTGGGCAAACACCTTGGTATCAAAAATGGTGGGGATGATGCCGTTGATAACATTTGTCACTTTTCGGTTATAATCTTGTTCAATTGTTTGAACCAGTTTTCTTTTTCTTTCGATCAGATCCCGTGAAAGAGACTTGTCGATCAGTTCCATTCGTTTCAGCCCGACATCCCGGTCCTCCTTGTTCACCCCGATGTTCATATCCACCTTTTTGTATGTGCTTTTTGTCTCTTCTGCACGGGCATCGGAAAAAATGATGCCTGCGGATACAATGAAAAACAGAATGAAAACGGGTAAAATTTTGGCTTTCATGATAACCCTCCTGATTATAAATGTGGTCGGACCGAAGATTATGCGCCTGTAACAAAGAAAATATCCGTGATATAGTATTTTATAGTTTATTAAATATCGGCATGATAAATCAAGGATTAATTCTTAGAACCGATTTCAGAACATCCTCCCGGGGCAAATCACATTTTCGGGATATTTCAAAACCATTTGCAAAATATACCACCAGAATATAGTATCCGTTTGATGGCTTCGTAAAAAGTCGGATGACGGCGCTCGCGCCGCTATTAATGTAAATAACTTTTAAATTTAAACAGTTAGCTCGTTTACGCAAATTTTAGTTATTTGGAAGTCAAATTGGAATCAAACATTATAGGCATTGCCTGCAATTCGAACGCTTCTGTTTAGAACTGATGACATAAGGAGATAAAAATGGATATAATCAAAAAAGGTTTTATTGCTCTGGCCCTGATCAGTTTGAGCACCTTTTACGCCTGTACCATCTACCGGACACCGAGGGTTGAAGACTCCTTTTATAAAAATTTTGAGTATGAATTTAAGTTCAGGGTGCCGGGTAACTGGGAACCCCATAGAAATATGCCTGATGCAATCAAAGACGGAATTGCCGCGAATTTTAAAGATGATTTTGTTTTCATGCTTACAAATCCGGGCAACCGGGGAATCATTGTTGTTTCGGCAGACACAACAAAAGAAGACATCATCTCCCTGGGCATTGATAAGGATGCGTTTAAGGAAAAGCTGCTGGAACGGATCAAGGAAAGGGAGGAAGAGTTCACTAAGGATCTTCAATATGAGAATTTTACCTATGAGGTGGGGCCTCTAACGGTTAAAGAAGGGTATGGGCCCACATTTATTTATAAAGAGACCGGGCAAAGCAAAAATGGAGATAAATACGCCCGACTGGAATATCTGAATAAGTGCCAGGAAGATGATACCTGCAGCCTTATCTTTACCCTGATCTGCAGGGAGGCGGATTTCGACGGCAATTACAGCGTGCTTACCAAACTGGCAGATTCAGCCAGGAAGGTATATCAATAGAAGATATATTTAATATTTCGAGGATTAGCTTTTCAGTTCTGACAAAGAAATTGAGCAATATAGTCCTGATTTTAAAACCTTCAATCGGGCCTAAGGTCGCGGCGGAGTGAGAAATTTAACCGCAGACATATATTTAATATTTTGAGGATTGAACTTCTCACTCCAACAAAGAGATTTGACGTTTTAAAAATCTAAATTGAGCGATTGTCAAGGTTGCTGCAGCTACAAGGAAGACGACATTTCGCTATAGTTTTTGTCTATGCGGCATTTCGTCTGACACAGTAGATGCGGTAAGATCGGCAAGCCCTATGGGTTTCAAACTTTAAGAATTCAAATGGATGAAATCCTTTGAAAAAATATCTAAATTCAATATTCTTAAAATTTGAAACGCTCATATCCATTTAAGGATACCCGCAAATAATACCATCATCACCGCGTTCAGGACAAAGGCTGATCCGATAAAGAGCTTCTGGTTCTGCCGTTTCCAGTCATGCACATAAAAAGCGACAACAAAGAAAGGGACATATACGGTTATAAAAACCGGTATTGAGCCCCACCACGGATAGACCCATGCAAATGCGGGAGTCTTGATAAAGAATATCTCAAGAAAAGAGGCAAATGCTGCACAGCCCATTCCGATCAGGAGACGGTTATTGATCCCGAGGATTTTCGTTTTTGGATCATCGGGAAGAATTTTCGCAAATGTAAGGGCTGCAATGGAAAACATCATGTTTATTTCAATGCTCAGTCCAACCAGTATCAAAAAGGATGTGCCGGCTGGTGCGGTCCACAGGGCATGGCCGCTGAAATGCTGGATAAGAGCGTTGACGATTTCAACAAACCAGTGAATCATGTACAGTGTCAGTCCTGCAGCGATGACATTCCAATTTTTTTTCTCAATTTCATTATAGTAGACATATATGACAAGAACAAAAAGAGTGATAAATGACCAGTGGAAATTCTCTCCGCTTCTTAAGATGTTCAATGCCTGTCCGGTTACTTCGGGATTGTTCATGTTCCCTCCTATTGGTGTCCGATGGTTTTTCCGACTTAAAGTTACGGCCATTCTATCTGCCGTGGAAAATAAATGTCAAACTTAAATTGAGCGATTGTCGAGGCTTGCCCGCCTTCGGCGGTGTTGCCGTAGCTAAGCAAGTTGAGCACAGCGAAATCCCGCCCTGCGGGGGAAGATGACATTTCGCTATAGTGGTCTATGCGGTATGCCATTTGCAATACCATTACCATGTTTTTTTACTCATAGTTGAAAGAGATAAAGCCAAAACCAGTGCCGGTCTGCACTTTATCAGGCTGTTTGAGCGGCCTGTGTTCCGGTTGTTTTAAATGATATTTTTTCAGAGTGATTCACCTTGCTGAATATCGTATTTACAGCGAAGGGACAAATATTTTTTAAATTATGTATAACAGGCTTGTTTTTTGAATAGAAATAATATAACAACTATTTAAG
>JAQYVL010000258.1 GCA_030145525.1 Desulfobacterales bacterium | reverse complement strand
CTATTAAGTCATCCATCTGAGGAGGTACGCCACCACCTTGTCCCGGTTTGCGGTGCTGACGGTTTTGCTGCTGAAGTTTTTCCCAGTCCCAACTCATGTTTTTTTCCTGTTATTCCTTTATAAATTGTTTTTGCCGTTTCTTGGCCGAAATCCCAACCTTTCTGATTTTTTTCTGATGCTGGGGAGAAAATTTTTGAATCCTGTTTTCTTATTTTCAAGCCGTGGTGATAAAAAATACGCGGCAAGGCAATATCTATCTGAAATAATGACCTCTGCCGTCTCATCCGAATTTTCTATATGTTGAAATATTATTTTTAAATTACATCAGGATTCAAGTCAAGTAAAAACCCTGAATGTCAAAAGATATATGTCAAAAGATATATGGATGATCAACCGGGGAGTCTATTATACAACACCTCTATGGGTAATTATATTTTATATAGCGTAAAATAATGCAAAAGGGCTCTAATAATCCGAATCCCTCAATCCCTCAATCTTTACATGCTTTTTCATTGACAGTTCTCAGGTTATTGGGTTTTATGGAACCAGTACTGACGACAGGCGGCTTTTCACAATATATTCCTGACATTCAAAAATTGAGAAGTTTCATGACACCAAAAAATGATAAAGGTTTTTCCCATATCGGCACGCTTATCAACAACATCCTGAATACATGCCGAAATGAGAGGCCCGACTCTGAGATGATACGGATATGGGCCCTCTGGGATGAAACAATGGGGGTGACAATTGCGGAAAACGCCAAACCTGCGGCATTTAAAGGCCAACTCCTTGTGGTGCAGGTTGCAAGCTCGCCCTGGATGCAGCAGCTTCAATTTCTGAAAAAAGATATCATACAAAAACTGAATTCCGCTCTTGGCAAAGAACTTGTTCAGGAGATCAAATTCAAAATAGGATCGATGTAACCCGCACCACTCCCTGTGCTTTCAATGAATCGATACACAGCTGATACATTTTTTAACGGAAGGATTAAAGTCAAACAAGACAAATCCGGCTATCGCTTCTCAATAGACGCCGTTCTTCTTGCAGACTTTGTGAGAGCCAGGCCTAAGAATACGGTTGTCGATCTCGGCACCGGTTGCGGAATCATTCCTTTAATTCTCGCTTTGCGAAACCCGGAAGCCAGATTCTTTGGAGTTGAGATACAACCGACTCTTGCAGAACTTGCAGAAAAAAATGTAAGGGATAATTTACTGAAAGAAAAAATTAAAATTATCAACAAAGACATGCGATCCATCACGGTTGAAATGACATCCGGCCCTGTTGATCTGGTTGTTAGCAATCCGCCATACAGAAAAATTCTTTCCGGCAGGGTAAATCCCTGTTTGCAAAGAGCTGTGGCTCGCCATGAAATCAAAATAAACCTTACGGAACTCTTGAACACGGCCGGAAGGATACTTCGAACAGCAGGGAAATTCTTCACCATATATCCTGCTGAACGGACAATAGATCTGATTGCCGGAATGCGGGAAACAGGTATCGAGCCGAAAAGAATTCGCTCCATTCATTCTGCGCAGGGAACAGAAGCAAGGCTCGTTCTTATGGAAGGCGTAAAAGGCGGCCGATCCGGGGTTAATATCGACAAACCGCTTATCATTTATAAAAATAAAGCCGATTACACCGATGAGGTGGAAAAGATGTTTTGTCCATGAATAATTACATCAGTTTATATATTACCTGGCCGGTTATTGCCTTTGGAAAAAAATAGGTTGTTTTCCGGGGCATAATCTGCCCTTCCTCGGCAATATTTTTTACCTGCTCAATTTTTGTAGAATTCAATATAAAACATATATCGCAGTTCCCGTCGGCAACCGAATCAACGGCCTTGTCGACACTGCTTGAATATGCGATAAGCTTCTCATTATCGAGGCGTTCCCCATTAAATCCAAGAATCTCCATAAAAACAAGCTGCGTCAATACCGTCACGTCAAGCTGCCTCAATGATTCAGGCAGGGATCTGCTAAAAGTTTTCTCCATCACCCCCGGTTTTAAAATCATGAGAAAAAACGCATTGCGCCCTTTCATATATACACCGATGGCATTTTTTGAATCATTCGATTCCAGTATGGAAACAAGTGATCTTTGAGCATCTCTTATCAAACCGTTTTCAACGGGAATGGTTGTGATATCAAAATAAAGACCGGCCTTTTCAATGAATTCCGACAGGATATCTGCCCCGACATCAAACAGCATTCGGTGTGCCGGCAGGACAACAAGTCCCGGATCTTCCATACTGCAGAGATACATCATTACATAGTTGGCAGGACGATTTTCATTAAAATCCGGATCTTTTTGAGACCGCCATTTCCGATAATTGAGAGCGGTTTCGTATCTGTGATGTCCGTCCGCAATGAAGAGGCGCTTTTTCTCCATCATTCGAGTCACTTTTTCATGAATACCCGGATCGGTTATGCGCCACATCTTATGCCTGTGTTTTTTATCATCCGGGATATTAAGAAATGGTTCGCTTCCAGAAGCCGCTTTCTTAAGCATCTCCAAAATTCCTTCCCGGTCGGAATACAGAGAGAATATCTGGCTGAAATTGGAATGACACGCCTTCATTAAATCAAGCCTTTCAGATTTAACCTTGCTGAAAGTTTTCTCATGGGGCAGCACAATCTTTTTCTCAAACGGCTCAAGTCCCACAAGAGCAATCATCCCGTAACGGGTAATCGTTTCACCACCCACAGAAAATTCTACGGACGTTAAATAAATGCAGGGATTATCATCCTGCAAAAGAATCCCCCGGGTAATCCACTCATCAAAATACCCCGCGGCTCTTGTATTGGAATTATTTTCCTCATTGTCGTCCGCTGTTTTTTGCCCAAAGTCAAGACGAATCACATTGGCGGGATGTCGATCATAAAACTGTTTCTGCTCTACCGGAGAGATTACATCATAAGGGGGTGTTACTACTTTTGAAAAATCACCTATTTTATCCTCATTATAGAGAATTCCCCTGAAGGGGATAACCTTCGCCATGTGTATTTTCCTTTTATACCTATTTTCCGGTTTGTTAAGTCTTGATGTCAATTAAGTCTTGAAACTGATACTAAAAAGAACAATATTATTCAAGATTAATTTAACTTCAGAGCAAGGTTAGAACAGTAAGATTTTTTAATCCGGATTCTAAAATTTCACTGCAAATAGATCATTGACAGCTCAGAGCAAAAAGGATATTGAAGTCTCCGTCAGTCAATGGTAACCGGATATATGCAGGAGAGGTGGCCGAGCGGCTGAAGGCCCCGCTCTCGAAAAGCGGTATCCTGTTAACAACGGGATCGTGGGTTCGAATCCCACCCTCTCCGCCAGAAATTGAGGACGCTTTTCAAATGGAGTCGAATCGTCTTGACACGCTCCCTGAATCCGATCAGCTATTACCGCAATGCTTCCGGAAACGAACAGAATAAGACTTCACCTCAATCTGCAGTTTTTACGGAGAGATGACCGAGCTGGCCGAAGGTGCACGACTGGAAATCGTGTGTGCTGTAACAGGCACCGAGGGTTCGAATCCCTCTCTCTCCGCCACATTTAGAATGATATAATTTAAGGTTGTCATTAATGGCTTATCTTGTTTTAGCTAGAAAATATCGGCCGCAAACCTTTGAGGAGGTTATAGGTCAGACTCATGTTACCAGAACGCTTGCCAATGCAATCTCCGCAGATCGCATGGCTCATGCTATCCTTTTTTCAGGACCCAGGGGAACCGGAAAGACCACTATTGCACGCATTCTGGCAAAGGCGATGAACTGCAATGAAGGCCCGTCAAAGACACCATGCAACACATGCAGGTCATGCAGGGAAATCACTTCAGGACATGCTGCAGATGTTTTTGAAATAGACGGCGCATCAAACAACAGTGTTGACCAGGTCAGGGATTTGCGTGAAAACGTTAAATATATGCCTCAGCACAGCCCTTACAAAATTTACATCATAGATGAAGTGCATATGCTTAGCATTGCAGCTTTTAACGCTCTCTTGAAAACACTGGAAGAGCCTCCGGCCCACGTTATGTTTTTCTTTGCTACTACCGAACCCCATAAAATACCGGTAACAATTCTGTCTCGCTGCCAGAGGCATGATCTCAAACGCATCGACCTTGAAACCATTAAAGATCATATGGTTTCACTCTGTGCAAGGGAAGGGCTGCAAATAGCGGAAGAAAGCTTGAACCTCATCGCGCGGGAAGCAGGCGGATGCATGAGAGATGCTCTGAGCATGCTCGACCAGGTCCTTGCCTGCTCAAAGGATACGGTTGATCCTGAAATTGTCCCGGATATTCTTGGAGTAACAGACAGAAAAAATATTTTCGAGCTCTCAGCAGCCATACTTGAAAGAAATATTTCCAGATTTCTGGATATTCTTGGCAATGTATACGAACACGGCCAGGACCTTAAAAAGATGTATGCCGAACTTATTGAACATTTTAGGAATCTTCTTGTGTTGAAGATAGATGCAAAAGGACACCGACTTATAAACACACCGGACCATGAAATCGAATTGATGCGGGAGCAGGTAAGGGAAACCCCGGAAACCTATCTAAATCAAATTCTTGATTTACTTTTCAGGGAAGAATCGACGATTCGGTTTTCATCCCAGCCACGACTTGCCTTTGAAGTAACTATAATTAAAATCATTCAGATCAGGCCTGCCGTTCCCATCGAAACTCTAATAAAAAAACTGGATCTCCTGAGAAATGAATTTGCGGAAAATGTTTCAGAACGCTCCACAGGATACGATCACAGACAATTCAAAATATCCGGCAAAGCAAATCCTGATAAGGACTGCAAAAAATCAGGGTCAATCCCTGAAACCCCTTTGGCCGATAATACCGTTACCAGGGACACGAAAAAGGAACTCTCTGATAATTCAAAATATTTATCGGAAGATAAAAAAAAGAAGAGGGAAAAAGCAGAGAGCCCGGAAATACGTTCAACAGATCTTAAACAGCTATGGCAGGAGCTGCGAAGCAAAATTTGCAGGCAAATTCCGTCAATGGCCTCACCGTTGTCCAATTGTGAATTGACAAGACTGACAGATCAGAAAATTTTTATAAAAATTACTGCCAGTAAGTTCAACATCAACCTTGTAAATAGAAAAAAGGACACCCTGATAAAGGTCTGCTGTGATTTTTTCAGAAAAAAAATGGATCTGGTTATGGAGACAATAATAAATTCAGAGAATAATCACAAAAACAAAATCAACCAGTCCAACTCTTTAAAAGAGGAGGCTGTCAGACATCCCCTTGTTGCCGATGCAATTGAAATTTTTAACGGTAATGTGGTTGATGTTAAATTACTATAGGAGGTAATTATTATGAAAGGTGTGGTAAATATGATGAAGCAGGCCCAGAAGCTTCAGGCCAAAATGATGAAAATGCAGGAAGCGCTGGGTGATAAAACAATGGAAGCGACCGCAGGCGGTGGGATGGTTAAGGCCGTTGCAAACGGCAAACAGCAAATTGTTTCAATTACAATTGAAAAAGAGGTCGTCGATCCTGAAGATATCGAAATGCTGCAAGACCTGATTATGGCTGCAATAAACGATGCCCTTGCAAAATCACAGGAGATGGTTTCCCAGGAAATGGGCAAACTTACCGGAGGATTAAACATTCCGGGATTGGTCTAATGCTGTTTACCCTTTAGCTCGAACCGGAAAATTATATATTAATACGCAAAAATGAATCATTACCCCGTTTCACTTTTAAAACTGATCAAAAACCTGTCCAGACTTCCCGGGATAGGTGAAAAAACTGCTGAACGCCTTGCCATGCACCTTCTCAGGGCGCCATCGGATGAATCACAGCAACTGGCACATAGCATCCTTGAGATAAAGGATAAAATAAAACTCTGTAAGCTCTGTTTTGCCATGAGCGATAAAGAACTATGCCGAATTTGCAGCAATCCTTCCAGGAACGCTGAATTATTGTGCGTTGTAGAACAGCCTGCCGACATGGCGGCGATTGAAAAATCAGGAGGCTACAACGGACTATATCATATCCTTCAGGGTGTACTTTCACCTATGGATGGAATCGGACCGGATAATATAAGAATACGGGAACTGCTTTCAAGAATCGAGCAGGGGAAAATCAAGGAGGTTATTATCGCGACCGGCACCAATGTTGAAGGGGAGGCGACAGCATCCTATCTTACTAACCGGATAGAAAAGCTGCCAATTAAAATATCTCGTATTGCATCAGGTGTACCTATTGGAGGCGATCTGAAGTATGTGGACCAGGTTACATTAAAAAGAGCAATGGAGTCGAGATATGCCGTTTGACGCCATCAAGCCTTCGAATCTATTTCAGTGTAAAAAATGCGGCGAATGCTGCAAGGGATATGGTGGAACCTATGTTACAACTGACAATATCAAAGAGATTGCAGCTTATATCCAAATAGCTCCTGCTGAATTTGAAAAAAAATATTGCCGGATATCAGGTAACAGACCCCTTCTCAGGCAGAGTGAAAACGGTTTTTGCATATTTTGGAACGACCTCTGCACCATACATCCGGTAAAGCCTAAAATGTGCAGGGATTGGCCTTTTATTAAATCCGTCCTTGCAGATATAAAAAACTGGGAGATTATGGCCGGTTCATGTCCCGGTATCCGGACAGACTTTCCGGATCATATTATAAAGGCGGTTATAGAAAAAAAGCTTTCTTAAATCGTATGACATCAGGTTTTACAAAAAAATCAATCTGACTTCAATGCGATGCAAGCATGGCCATAAATTGAATCCGTTGTAAATTTCAGCATGAATATTCTTAAGATTAACACTTAAATTCATATCGCTTTTTAACAAACCATAACAAAACGGATGGTTAACGGAATGATCGGAATTTTTGATTCGGGGTTGGGAGGCCTTACTGTTGTGAATGCCATAATGAAACAGCTTCCGGGCTATGACCTGCTTTACTTCGGTGATACAGCCAGAACGCCTTATGGTACAAAAAGCAAGGAAACGGTAATTGGATATTCATTTGAAAATACAGATTTTCTGATAAAAAAGGGAGCTGAAATTATTATCATTGCTTGCAATACAGCCTCAAGTGTCGCAACCCGCAGATTGACTGAAAAGTATGACATCCCAATATTCGAGGTAATCACACCGGCGGTTGAAGATGCATTGACTGTTTCAGGAAAGCGCAGGATCGGCATTATTGGAACACGGGCTACCGTCAACAGCAACATTTATAAAAAAAAAATCCAGGCCAAAGATCCTGATGCACGTGTCTATTCAAATGCCTGCCCTCTGCTTGTTTCGCTCGTAGAGGAAGGCTGGTTGAAAAAACCTGAAACCAGAATGATTGTAAAAAAATACCTCCATCCTTTAAAGGGCGGGCAGATTGACACGCTTATCCTAGGCTGTACACACTATCCGCTTCTTAAGGATATTATTCAGCAAAAAATCGGTAAAAGAGTCAAAATTATAGACTCATCCCTTTCGGTGGCAGCACAGATAAAAGAATTTATCAAAAAGAACCCCGAAATTGACGGATTACTATCAAAGGGCGGCAAGGCGTCGTTTTTTGTATCAGATATTACCGATCAATTTACAAAAACCGCAAAAAAAATCTTAAAAAAAGATATTCACCTTGAGCATGTAGTTCAATAACCAGCTCATTGAAGATGAAACATTTTTCAGACCGCTTTTAAGTGCTTACCTTTTCATGGGTAATCACGATATCTCTTCGAGGGAACGGAATCTCTATTCCTTCTTTGTTGAACGCGCTTTTCACCTGATCCGTTATAAATGAAATCGTATCCATTCGTTTTCTTGCATCGTTGATCCAGACACGCAGTTGAAGATCTATAGATGATTCACCAAAACTTTTTACCACCACCTTGGAAGAAGGCGTCTTTAGAATCCACTCGGCAGAGTCTGCAACGTTCAGTATAACCGCTTTTGCTTTTTCAATATCCGTATCGTATGACACACCAATATCAATGCGCACTCGAATTCGCGCGGACGAAATCGTATAATTGACAATATCTCTCGTCATTATCTCGTTGTTTGGAATAATAATTACAATGTTATCTGTTGTTTTAATCTTTGTTGCGCGAATACCGATATCAATAACGTCACCCCAGGTAGCGCTGCCTAAAGGAGCGCTCCAGACCTCAATACGATCACCAATTTCAAAGGGACGATCTACAATTAAAAGAACACCCGCGATCAGGTTGGAAAGTGTATCTTTTGCAGCAAATCCTATCGCAATTCCGGCAACACCTGCCCCGGCGATAAAAGGCATAACATTGATTCCAAGCATATCAAGGGAAAGGACAACCGCCGTTGCAATGATGATAACCCCGACAAAACGATCCAAAAGATCAAAAATAATATCATCGACCATTGTGTCTGTTTTGCTTGCAAGATTTTTTTTGAAATATTCAAGAGATATAAGCACAAACTCTTTGATGGGAAAAGATACAAGAAGTATCAAAACGGCAAAAAAAGCTTTTTCGATAATGGTCATGCCAAAAAGCCTAATCAGGTAGGTTCCTGTCACGAGCAAAAGGGCATAAAAAGCAACTCTTCGGATAACATCAAATGACCTTGAGTCGATTCTGATAAAACCTTTATTCCCGGTTTTTTTTTCAATTGAAGTGATCAGCCGTTTGAAAACAATCCAGATGATAAAAGAACCGGCTATCGCAAAAAAAGTTTTCAGAGAAATCTGGAGGTATATATTTTCACTGGAATAGGTGATCATTTTATCGAACCAGTGGAACAAATCGTTCATCAGCTCTCCTTATTATCGATCATTAAATTTGATGGCTTCGTAAAAAGTCCAATTTCTGTGTTGAGCTTCATCATTCACCACTGCGGAGTAGGCTAACCACACCTCATTCCTCATGATTCGCTCGCCTTGAACTTGAACTTTTTACTTTGCCATCGTACTTGTGACTTTTTACGAATGCGTCAGATTTAAGTCTATTTAATTGAGGCCTCGGGGAGTTTCTCTCAGAATTCGACACTTATAGCTGCATGGATAGGAGGAGGTCTCATATTTAAAGAATATACTGTTATAAAAATCCTGCCTTTAAATATTCACGATTCAGCCTTGCGATATTCGTAATGGATATTTCTTTCGGACATTCCGCCTCACACTCGGTTTCATTTGTACAATTCCCGAAACCGCACTCATCCATCTTTTTAACCATTGCAAGTACCCGTTTTACTGCTTCAGGCCGTCCCTGAGGAAGCAGCGCAAAATGTGACACTTTTGCGCCCACAAAAAGCATGGCAGATGCATTCGGGCAGGATGCAACACAGGCACCGCACCCAATGCAGGCAGCCGCATCCATGGCTTTTTCCGCGGATTCCTGAGGAAACGGTATCGCATTACCATCCGGCGCTCCTCCGGCATTTGCGGAAATATATCCGCCGGCCTGGATAATTAAATCAAGCGCGCTTCGATCAACAGCAAGATCCTTAATTATTTTAAATGCCCTTGATTTCCAAGGTTCAATAACAATCGTATCATTATCTGAGAAATGCCTCATATGCAGCTGACAAAGAGTTGTACCCTTTTCAGGACCGTGGGCTCTGCCGTTAACCATGGCACCGCACATTCCGCAAATCCCCTCACGGCAATCATGGTCAAAGGCAATGGGTTCCTTTCCTTCAATTATCAACCCTTCATTTACGACATCAAGCATTTCCAAAAACGACATGTCCGTAGAAATATCTCCGGCATGATATGTTTCAAGACTGCCTTTGACATCGGGTCCTATTTGACGCCAGACTTTTAATGTCAGGTTAATCGCCTTTTTATCTTTTGACTCACTCACTTGTAACTCCTTTGGGTTAACTCAACATTCTCAAAAGCAAGGGACTCCTTATGAAATACAGGCTCCTTGCCTTCACCGGCATATTCCCAGGCTGAAACATGGCTGTAATTTTCATCATCCCGCCTGGCCTCATTCTCTTCTGTCTGATAATCTGCATTAAAATGTCCGCCACAGGACTCTTTTCTGGCCAGAGCATCTATTATCATTAATTCTCCAAATTCAATAAAATCGGCAACACGCTTTGCTTTCTCAAGATTTTGATTGAACTCGGCACCTGAGCCTGGAACCAGAGCATTTTCCCGGAACTCACCTTTGAGTTCGACAATTAAATCTTTTGCTTTTGCAAGTCCCTCATCGGTTCTTGACATACCGCAGTATTCCCACATGATTTTTCCGAGTTCTCTGTGAAAATCATCAACAGTCCTTCTACCGCTGATTGAGAGCATCTTTTTTATCTGCGATCTGACAGTATCGGCAGTTTCCTTGAAAGCGGAATCATCAACATCTATTTTTTCAAGCTCGGTCCCGGCAAGATAACCCCCGATTGTATATGGAATAATAAAATATCCATCGGCAAGCCCCTGCATAAGTGCACTTGCTCCCAGGCGGTTAGCCCCGTGATCTGAAAAATTGGCTTCGCCAAGAACAAATAGACCGGGGATTGTACTCATAAGATTATAATCAACCCAGAGACCTCCCATTGCATAATGCATGGCGGGATAAATCATCATGGGAGCCTCATAGGGATTATCGGCTGTAATTTTTTCATACATCTGAAAAAGATTGCCGTATTTTTTGGCAATAACATCCCTTCCGTCTCTTTTGATTGCATCCTCGAAATCAAGATAAACGGCAAGACCTGTTTCACCTGCACCCTTTCCCATGTCGCATTGAAGTTTTGCATTACGGGATGCCACATCCCTTGGGACTAAATTGCCAAAGCTCGGATATTTATTTTCAAGATAATAATCTCTTTCCGATTCCGGAATCTGCCCCGGAGGCCGCTTGTCTCCGGAATCTTTTGGAACCCACACGCGACCGTCATTTCTCAGGCTTTCACTCATCAATGTCAATTTTGACTGATAGGTACCGTGAACCGGAACACATGTGGGATGAATCTGCGTGTAGCAGGGATTGGCAAAAGCAGCTCCTTTCCTGTAGGCACTGTATGCGGCTGTAACATTGCTTGCCATTGCATTTGTTGAGAGATAAAAAACATTGCCGTAACCGCCTGTAGCCAGAACAACCGCATCTGCCGCATGGCTTTCGATATTTCCGTTAACAAGGTTCCTTGTTACAATCCCCCGTGCTTTGCCATTAACGATAATAAGATCAAGCATGTCCCGTCGTGTAAACATTTTAACCTTACCGGCTGCGATCTGCCTTGACAATGCACTGTATGCACCTAAAAGAAGCTGTTGTCCCGTCTGGCCCCTTGCATAAAAAGTTCTGGAAACCTGAGCTCCGCCAAAACTCCGATTGGCGAGAAGGCCTCCATATTCGCGCGCAAAAGGAACTCCCTGCGCCACACACTGATCTATGATGTTATTGCTGATCTGTGCCAGACGGTATACATTCGCCTCACGCGCTCTGTAGTCTCCTCCTTTTATTGTATCATAAAAAAGACGCCGGATGCTGTCTCCATCATTTGAATAGTTCTTGGCGGCATTTATCCCCCCTTGTGCAGCTATGCTGTGCGCCCTTCGCGGACTGTCCTGAATACAAAACGTTTTGACATTATAGCCAAGCTCCGCCAATGTAGCGGAAGCTGCACCGCCTGCAAGGCCGGTCCCCACAACAACTATTTCAAATTTTCTTTTGTTTGCGGGGTTGATCAGCTTCAGGTCAAACAGATGCTGATCCCATTTTTCCGAAAGAGGTCCGTCCGGGACTTTTGAATCAAGTTGCATTTTGTTTCCTTAATTTATTGCATATAGAAAATATAAATCGGCAAAAAACCGAAACCGACTCCTATAGCCAGGCTGAAACAGATAGCGGTTCCTCTTACTATCGGCATGTATTTCGGATGATTGGCTCCAACGGTTTGAAATGCACTCCAGAATCCGTGACTCACGTGAACGGCAACGATAATCATTGCCGCAATATAAACAAACACGTAAACCGGATCTGCAAATGCGTTGGATACGATCAGATAAATTGTTTGCTGAGTCTTATCGACAAAGTGAAAATTAATCAGATGAAAAACAACAAATAATAAAACAAAGAAGCCTGTATACGGCATGGTCCGGGAACCGACGGTCCTGCCTCCGGCACTTTTTTTTATTACATATCTCTGGGGCCTTGCATAAAAATTACCGATAAATAATAACGTACCGCTCAGGACATGAACAACCGCAAAAAGCAGAAGCCCAATCTCCGCCGCTGTGAGGAGAGGGCCGAGGGAATGAAGTTTCTCAGCATATGTGTTAAACGCATCTTTTCCTTTGTAAATCGTTAAATTTCCAATAAGGTGTCCGGTGAGAAAAATACAAAAACTCAGCCCGGTAACCGCCATCATCATCTTTTTACCAATGGAAGATCTAATGATGTCAAAAAACCAGTTCATTTTATACTCCGTTCTTGAATAATCATTTCCCAAATCGACATAACATGGACACGAAAACCGAAACAATGATGATTTACTGTTCGGATTTAAAATATAACTTATTAATATAATAAGATTTTTAACTCGTATTTATAAATCAAACTCAATTTCACAACAAAGAGTTTATTTTTTTTACGCATAAATTTCAAATATACTGCGTAAGGCACATTATGAAAATGAAGATAATATGCTGAAAGGCTTGACAGATAATTATTATAAAGGGTATTAATCTCTTACTTTGACGGTCTTTGAATATTAATCACCAAATAAACAGGGGCAAATTATGCTTACCATTATTCGATTAAGCTCTATAACACTCCTATGCACATTTGTCTTGTTGTTTTTTTCAATTCAACCATGCAGTGCTTCCGAAGAAAGAGAGACCTCCGAAATAGAACAGGGGACAGTCTTTTACTACACTGTTAAAAAAGGTGATACACTTTGGGATATCTCGCAACACTTCTTTGATTCTCCATGGTTATGGCC
The DNA here is from genome assembly GCA_030145525.1 of Desulfobacterales bacterium. Classification (GTDB taxonomy): domain Bacteria; phylum Desulfobacterota; class Desulfobacteria; order Desulfobacterales; family SURF-7; genus JAQYVL01. The sequence goes on along the minus strand of JAQYVL010000258.1, from coordinate 3,225 downwards.
GGAGCTCTGGTCAAAAAACAACCAAATTTTAAACCCCCATCTGATTTACCCTGGCAACCGCATCCGCATCTATAAAAAGGACGGAGTCATAATGATTACTCAGGTCACGGAAGAAGAACCCGAGACTGCGATCGAAACCGTGAAAGAAGAAGCTCCTGTCGAAGTCCATGCCCCCTTCATTCCTCCTGCACCATCAGTTGAGGTAAAGGAGGAAAAACTAAAAACAGAAGCGCCTGTATTTATCGACAAAACGCCGAGAAAAAAGCCCCCTTTCTTTCAGTACACAAACATTGACAGAATCGGATTTATCAGAGAAGAGCCTGCCGAAGCCTACGCATATATCTTCAAGATGAAAGACGACAAACAAATGGTCAGCAATGATGATATTGTCTATCTCAAGCAGAAAAAAAATTCGCCCCACACGCTCATTCCCGGAAGTCTTTATTTGATATTTGAAATACTGGAAGATCCGATAAAGGATAACATATCGAAAGACTACATCGGCTTGCAGCACATGATAAAGGGAGTCGTGGAAATAACTGAGATACTACAGAAGAATCCATTAATAGCTGAAGGTAGAGTAACGAGTACATTTCTAAAGATCAATGTTGGAAATTTTCTACTGCCATACAATAGGCGCTCACCTAAAATTCCATTAACTAAAAGCCCTGAAGGCATCGACGGAAAAATCCTGGTTACCCGATCACATAGAATGATAATCGCCTCTGATACAATTGCTTTTATTGATAAAGGTGAACAGGATGGAATACAGCCGGGCCAGAGATTCAGCATCTATTACACCGAGGATCTCGATGAAATTACAAAAAAAATTGATATCGGATCACTCATGGTGCTTCATACAGAAAAGACTACATCAACCGTGCTCATTACAGATGCGGATGAAGCTCTGGAGCCGGGTGTTAAAATCCGTACTCCCCTCCGGTAAGGAGCCATTAAAAAAATGACGCGAGAGCAAACAGTTAATTATTGTTTACGCTTTCGGACTTTTTTATGAGGATCCCCATGTAACCCTCAAAACTTCCTGGTAAGTGGTCTCTCCTTCCAGAAGTTTTTTAATTGCATCTTCCCGGAGAGTCCTCATTCCTTCTTTTCTTGCCTGCTCCAGTACCGCCTGAAAATCTGTTTTTTCAGTGGTTATTTTCTTGATTGACTCGGTATAAGGCAGGACCTCAAAAATCCCCATACGCCCCAGATAGCCGGTACCCCGGCACCTTACGCATCCCTTTCCTTTGTACAGCTTTAAGTGCCCCGTCCTCCCGGTCTGCAGTCCAAGCTCTCCAAGTTCCTTAGTATCGATATGAAAGGATTCCTTACAGTATTTGCATATCTTTCTGACAAGCCTCTGCGCCAGAACCCCTACAAGAGTCGCCTGAATAAGAAAATAGGGTACCCCCAAATCAAGCAGACGCGTGATGGATGAAGGGGCATCGTTTGTGTGCAGGGTTGAAAAGACAAGGTGTCCTGTCATTGCTGCCTGAACCGCGTTTTCAGCAGTTTCCAGATCCCTCATCTCACCGATCATGATAATATCAGGATCCTGTCGCAAAATATTTCGCAAAATAGTGGAAAAAGTTACCCCTGCCAAGGGCTGGACTGCAATCTGATTAAACTCCTCATGAATCATTTCAATAGGATCTTCCACGGTTGTAATATTAATTTCCGGAGTTGAGAGAGATCTCAAAGTTGAATAGAGAGTGGTCGACTTTCCGCTTCCGGTCGGGCCGCAGACTAGAATGATTCCATGTGGTTTTTTGATAAAATCATTATACCGGGAAATATCAAAAGAGGAAAAACCAAGATTTATGAGCTCCTGAAACAGTATATCAGGGTCCATTATTCGCATGACAATCTTTTCGCCAAACGCAACGGGAACTGTTGAAATACGAACCTCAACTTCCACACCACCTTTATCAGTTTTAATTCTTCCATCCTGGGGTCTTCGCTTTTCAGCCATATCCATTCGGGCAAGGTTCTTGATCCTGCTGACAATAGCACGGTGAATCTTTTTAGGAAGTTTATAAACCGTATGGAGGATGCCGTCTATTCTCATCCTTACAAGGCTTATATCGCGCTTGGGTTCAATATGAATATCACTTGAGCGCTGCTCGATTGCATAGCTGAACAAATGGTTAACCGCCTTGACAATATGCTGGTCATTTGAGGGGAGTTCATCGGCCGAAGAAAGTTTTACATACTGTTCCAGATTCCCGAGATCGACTCCGGTGGAAGTGAATTCACTTTCTGCTGCGGCAATGGATTTCTTAAAACCAAAAAATTCATCTATCAGCCGGGTAATATCGGATTTGGAACTTAACACAATATTGACCTTCATCTGACTTACACGGGTAATATCTTCAAATGCCTCCAGATTGAAAGGATTGGATGTTGCTACTGTCAGATGGCCGTCACTGACGGCAATGGGTAAAACCTGATGTTTCATGGCAAATGATTTTGGGATGGTGGTTGTAACAGTATTGAGGTCCAATTTCAAGGGATCGATTTTTTTATAAGGGAATCCCCACTCACTTGCCAAAAACTGAAAAATACATTCCTCATCTATCTTTTTTTCTTTATCATCAGCTCGATGAAGGTTAAGAGCTGCAATTACATCAATGATTGAGACAGAATCCGCCATTCCTGCTCCGCCGATGGCAGATCCTTTCTTTTTCTGTATCTTTTTCCAAAGCACCTGCTTTATACTATCTTTTTTCTTCACAACTTCCTCTGCCTGACCGCGGGAAATGAGTCCTTGCCGGACAAGAGCCTGACAGACGCTTTTTGCTGATAAATTCGTATCCGTATTGTTTTTCATAGGATGTGTTTGTCGTGCCAAGGTAACACTATTTAATTCCCGCCACTGCCTGGGCAATATTATAACAATAATCTCCCATTTTCTCAAAATTTGAAAGCATATCGCTGAACAAAAGCCCGGCATCTGTTCCGCATTTATTGGAACGAAGTCTATTTATATGCTCCTGTCTCATCTCTTCACGCATAAAATCAATATTATCTTCGATTTCCTGAGCCTGCTCCATAAAACTGGGAGTCATATGCTGCATACCTTCTGTAACATGCTTTATAAATACAACAACCTGGGAAGAAATATTTTTTATATCGGCAACAGCCCACTGTGAAAAATCCATTTTGTTCTCAATAATATTTTCAACCATCAATGCCACATTTTCAATTGAGTCCCCAATCCTC
>JAQYVL010000257.1 GCA_030145525.1 Desulfobacterales bacterium | reverse complement strand
GTTGCCGTAGCTACAAGGAAGATGACATTTCGCTATAGTGGTCTATGCGGTATGTCGTCTGACGCAGTAGATGCGGTAAGATCGACAATCCCTATGGGTTTCAAGTTTTAAGAATTCAAATGGATAGAATCCTTTGAAAATGTTTTTAAATTCAACATTCTTAAAATTTGAAACGCTCACTTTAGGAATCAGGCGTGCCGACCCTGTCCTCAGTTTTCTTTTTCCGCCGCTTTATATCCAAAATCAAAGGCTTTCAGGTTGATATCAACAAATGTTTTTTTGGTTCTTGTTCGGATTGCTGTTTTTACGTTTTCTGCTGAAAGTGGAATTATACCTGTCTGAATCAGTGCTCCCACAAGGGCCATGTTTACGGCCATAACGTTACCAGCCTCGGCAGCCAGTTTCACGGCATCAAAAGCGATCAGTCTTGCTGTTTTTTTCCGGATAAGTTTCTGCGCTTCGGAAAGATCCGGATAAGTGCCTTTGCCGATAGCGACTGTAAAAGGCGGCAGGGGTGAAAGATTTGTAATAACAACTGTATTCGAATTGCACCGTTTCAAGGCCCTTAACGTTTCCGAGGGTTCAAAACTGACCAGCAGGTCGGCCTCACCATCAGAAATTATGGTGCTTTCAGCATCTCCAAAAATAATTGCGGATTCAACAACACCGCCTCGCTGTGCCATTCCGTGGATTTCACTCATACGAACCGGAACTCCGGACAAAAGAGCTGCTTCACCCAGCACCTTTGATGCCAGAAGGTTGCCCTGGCCTCCAACGGCTACGATAATCAGTCTTTTTGTTTCCATTCCATTCAATCCTTGTTTTTTAAGGGTAAAATCGCATGTTCAGGGCAGATCTGGGCACATACAGCGCAGCCGACACACAAAGAGGGGTTGATACCGACTTTTTCTTCTTCGATAAAAAAGGCCGGGCATGCAAGCTCGTTAATACAGTCCTTGTGATTTTTACATTTATCGGAAACAAAGAAGGCCTTGCCTCTAAGCTGCTTGAGGCTCTTTGCATAAAGGGAGCATTTCTCCTGTGCAATAATTACAGATACACCTTTGAATTCAATCGCCTCCCTTATCGCCGTGATACTCTTTTTGATATTGTATGGCCGGATAACCGAAACATGCTGAACGCCGAGAGCTTTCACAAGGGTTTCAATCGATATTTGATTGTATCCGTCATAGCTCAGCTCTTTCATATCCACACCCGGGTTGGGTTGATGCCCTGTCATCGCTGTTGTTCTGTTGTCCAGAATCACCAGTGTAAAATCGTGATTGTTGAAAACAGCGTTGATGAGTCCTGAAACCCCGGAGTGAAAAAATGTGGAATCGCCGATCAAGGCGATTACCTTTTTATCCGTGACCTGTGAAAAGCCGCATGATGTTCCGACGGAGGAGCCCATGCAGATCAGAAAATCACCCATGGAAAGGGGTGGAAGAAATCCCAGTGTATAACAGCCGATATCGGTCGGATAAATGGTTTCCATGCCTTTTGTTGCCTGTTTAATGGCATAAAATGCTGCCCTGTGGGAACAGCCGGCGCAAAGATTGGGGGGCCTTTGGGGAATTTCCGGAATATCGGCGGTTTCCACTGATTTTTTTTGTGTATAGGAGATACCGAAAAAATCGGCAATTGTTTTCCTTACCATTGCAGGGTCAAACTCGTAGAGCCTGGAAAAAAGACTTTTCCCCTTTCCCGCAATAGGCAGGGTAAGTCCCGCTTCCTGGGCAAACGCCTTTACCGCTTCTTCCATAAATGGTTCGCCTTCCTCGGCGATGAGCACCTTGCTGCACCCCTCCAGAAAGCTTTTTATTATTTTTCCCGGCATTGGATGGGAAAAGCCGATCCGTAAAACTTTTATCTTATCCTTGATTGCCAGATCGGATATGGCATCCAGCACGTAGTTGCGGCTGACCCCATTGCAGATAATTCCCCATTCTCCGGAGCCCTCGATAAAGTTATATTCCGATGTGTTTGACAGCTCTTCTGCCTTGCTTATGTTCTCGAGAAGTTTGACGTGCAGTTTCCGGGAAACTGCGGGGACCGTAACCAGGTTGAATGGATCTTTTTGGAAGTCTCCTGCCGGCTTCCGTTGGCCAATATCGCTTAGTTTCACTGCGGCAGTAGAATGATTTATCCGAGTGGTGGTTCTTAAGATTACAGGTTCTTTCAGCTTTTCTGATAAAGCAAAAGCCGCGGCTGTCATTTCCTTTGCTTCTGAAACGGAAGAAGGCTCAATTATGGGAAGCCCTGAAAGTTTGCCGTAATAACGGTTATCCTGTTCGTTCTGGCTGGAAAACATGAACGGGTCATCCGCCGTCAGAATGACAAGCCCTGCCTTTACACCGACATAGGCCAGCGTCATCAATGTGTCGGCTGCAACGTTCATTCCGACATGCTTCATGATGCACATGCTTCGAACGCCTGAATTTGCGGCAGCAGCAGCAACTTCAAGTGCGACTTTCTCATTGGTGCTGTATTCAAAATACAGATTGCATTCTTTTGATATTTGAAAGAAATTTAATGAGATTTCAGAGGACGGCGTACCCGGATAGGTTGATGCAAAGGCGACCCCTGCTTCAAGGGCACCGCGTGCAATCGCCTCGTTTCCCAAAAGGAGCATCTCAAGCCCCGGTTGATCGGTCAGTAACTTATGCATAAAAAATCCTTACTCTTGACGGCTTCGTAAAAAGTCCAATTTCTTTGTTGCGCTTCATCTTGTATAATTGCGGAATAGGCTATCTATGCACGCCTTCTGCTACCGCTGCACTGTCGTGCACGGTATTATACAAGATTTGCGCGCCTCGAACTTGAACTTTTTACTTTGCCGTCTGTACGAGTTCATCACTCTTAATTGTTATTGAAAGGCAATATGCCAATCAGCATTTTTAACAAGATCAGAAATGATTCCAAAACCGTCTGATATTAACAAAAAATTCAATATACCAGCCCGGCAACAGGTGTAAAGTTTTTTCTGTTTGCCGGGTGAAATTATATGGTTTTGTCTCTGATATGGTATTTATATTTCATGATTTATATTTTCGTGTTATCAAATTGAAAAATCTTGAGATAATACCCGATGACCCGGCTGGATTATCAAAGGCGGAATTTGTATGTCTTGTTGAGTAAAAATAATTTCGGAGGAGGAAAAAATGCAGGAAATTTATAAGTTAGATGCAACGGCGCAGGCTGAGCTTGTTCGGAAAGGGGATGTGTCTCCGCTGGAATTGGTGAATGCGGCAATTGATCGAATTGAGAAGTTAAACCCGAAAATTAACGCAGTGATACATACCCATTTCGAGAGGGCCAGGGAGCAGGCAAAAGCGTTGCTGCCGGAGGGTCCTTTTAAAGGGGTGCCTTTTTTGCTAAAGGATCTTGGCTGCGGGAATTTGAAGGGGGATCCCATTTATTGGGGAACGCAATTTCTGAAAGATGCGGATTTCCGTTCCCCTTTTACAGCGTATATCGTAGAAAAGTTTATAGCAGCCGGATTGATTGTTGTAGGACGCACCAATGTGCCGGAATTGGGCGCATGGACCACAACAGAACCTGAATCATATGGCCCTTCTCGAAATCCATGGAACCTGAATCATTCTACCGGCGGCTCCAGTGGCGGCTCTGCTGCCGCAGTAGCAGCGCAAATGGTTCCCATGGCACATGCCAGCGACGGGGGAGGCTCAATTCGAAATCCTGCCAGCCAGTGCGGTGTCGTTGGGCTCAAACCAACACGAGGCCGTATCTCACTTGGGCCATATATTGGCGAAAGCTGGGCCGGTATGGTATTCGAATTCGCTGAGACGCGAACCATAAGGGATGCGGCGACTTTGCTGGATTGTGTGAGCGGTTTTATGCCTGGAGATCCCTACACGGCAGTGCCGCCGTCGAGACTTTATCGTGAAGAGGTGGGTATTGACCCCGGGAAGTTGAGAATTGGAGTCCTGAAGGAAAACCCAGGCACGGATATAAAGGCACCCTGTGTTGAGGCTGTGGAATCTGTCGCAAAAGTGTTGGATGGGCTCGGACACGTTGTTGAGTTCAGTCGGCCAAAGGTAATGGAATCTCCGGAAGCCAAAGAAGAGCTGGAAATTCATTTGATTAATATTATTGCAGCTTACCAGGCGCATGTAATAGATCAGTTTAGTCAATTGATTGGCAGAGAGATCGGTTCGGAAGACATGGACTGCGACAATTGGGCGGTGACGGAACTGGGCCGTTCGCTGACGGCTAATCAATATATAGATGCAGTGGATATGCTTCATAGATTCAACCGGCAAATGGCTGGGTGGTGGGACGGGGGGTTTGATCTGCTGATTACACCAACAATACCTGAACCACCCCCGCCGCTCGGAGAATTGGTTCCGGACAGGAATGAACCGTTAAAGGGATTTATGCGGTCCGGTTTACTGGTGCCCTTTTTGATACCGTTTAACATGACCGGGCAACCGGCAATTTCGCTGCCACTCTGTCAAACAGAGGATGGGCTTCCTATCGGGATTCAGCTGGTAGCCGCTTTCGGCAGGGAGGATCTGCTGTTTCGTATCGCCTCACAACTGGAGGTAGAGATGCCTTGGGCAGATAGAAACCCTCAGCTCTAAGGGGATTCGACGATTCGATTGGCCTAAAGAAATTTATGTCCCTTTCTTAGAATCGGAAGGGTATGGCAGCTGATGGCGCAGGAGAAGATATTTGAAGATTTTTTATGAGCCTCCGCTCAATCTATATATTTCTTTTTTACTGTCGGTATTGCAATTGGCTCCTTTATTCCGCTGAAGCATCAAAAAACCTTTACAAGGTGGTAATGATACTATATGAAAAAAGTTTTGGTTGATTGTAAAAATATTTAATTGAGTCAAATAGTTCCTGCCCGGTTACGCACCTTGAAAGAGGCATTTATGCAAGATCGAATCTCACTGGTTGTTGCAACAAGAAACTTAGGGAAAACATCGGAAATAAGAGATCTTTTGAAAAATTTTCAGGTTGACATTAAAAATTTTGATGATTTTGGTCCGATTCCGGAAATAGAGGAAGACGGGGACACTTTTGATGAAAATGCTTTCAAAAAAGCAAGCTTTGCGGCACGGGTTCTCGGTTTGCCCGCGCTTGCGGATGACTCAGGCCTTGTGGTTGAATCCCTTGGCGGAATGCCCGGAGTACATTCAGCCCGCTATGCAGGGGAGAAAGCCTCTGATGAAGATCGGTATAGAAAGCTTTTGAAAGAGCTTGAAGGCGCAAGCAATCGAAATGCGGCATTTGAATGTGTTATCTCCATTGCCGTCCCTTCGGGTTCAGCGCTGACCTATGAGGGACGATGTGAGGGGAAAATAGCAGAAAAACCGGTAGGTAAAAACGGTTTCGGATATGATCCGGTTTTTTATTTTCCGGATTATGATAAAACATTTGCCCAGTTGACCATGGAAGAGAAAAGCCGCATCAGCCATAGAGGGAAGGCCTTGCGGGAAGCCGCATCCGAGTTTGACAAGGTCATAACCTGGATTCGGCAGCATATGCCCGTAATGGAAAAGTTTGATTGTAAACGGTGAGAAGATGCTCGCAGAACTAATAAAACAAAATAGAAGCTGCAGACGTTTTCATCAGAACCACAAGATAACTTCGGAAACGCTGACAGAATTCGTTAATCTGGCAAGGCTATCCGCTTCTGCAGCCAACCTGCAGCCTTTGAAATACATTACTTCGTGTAATTTGGAAAGAAATGCAGAAATATTTCCCTGCTTGGGCTGGGCTGCATATCTGAAAGACTGGCCCGGGCCGGAGGAGGGCGAGCGGCCCGCAGGTTATATTATCATTCTGGGAGACACATCCATAAGTCCATATTTTGACTGGGATTTAGGGATCGCAGGACAAAGCATTTTACTCGGAGCAAGGGAGAAAGGGCTTGCCGGGTGTATGATCGCCTCCTTAAAAAAGAAAAAGCTGATGGGGGTCCTTGATGTTGATCCTGCCATGAAGATTCTTCTGGTCATTGCCCTTGGAAAACCTGCTGAAGAAATCTGTATCGAGCCGGTTGGAAAAAATGGAAACATTCAATACTGGCATGACCAGAACGGCGTCCATCACGTGCCGAAAAGGGATATTGAGGAGATAATCATAGGCAGGTATTGATAGTCTTTTTATGTTAAGAGGTTATCATTTTTGACTGTCCAAAGAGGAGAGAAATTATGCTGGAGAGAAAAAAGGGAATCGATATCGTATCGGGAATTGGCGGTATCAAAACCACTGAGCAGGCAATGGAATTGTTTGTCAAGAAAATGGATCAGGAAAATATGGACAAGATCCGGAGAATCAAAAATGTTGAAGCCATCCTCAAGATCGCCAATTCAATTGTGATGTGCGAACCGGATGCGGTTTTCATCAACACCGGATCCGAGGCAGATAAAAAATATATAAAAAATCTTGCCCTGGAGAAAGGTGAAGAAGCCGAACTTTCCATGAAGGATCATACCCTCCATTTTGACCTGAAGGATGAACAGGGAAGAATTGTGGATCGTACGTTTTATATTGCAAATGAAAGTGAAAAAATCAGCTCCCTTGCAAATAAAAAGCTTAGAGCGGAAGCCATGCAGGAAATCAGGAACATCCTGGTTGGAATTATGCGGGGTAAAATAATGATGGTGGGTTTTTACATGCGGGGCCCTCTTGGTGCACCGGTTTCAAATCCAGCTATTGAAATCTCAAGCTCCGCATATGTGTCCCACAGTGCTGAACTTCTCTATCGAAATATTTTTTCCGATTTTGACAAAGAAGCGGAGCGTTTGGGCCACTTCTTTACAAACATACACAGTGAAGGGCTTAACCGCCCTGAAGATTTGCCCAGCGCCCGGGTGTTTATGGATAGGAGTTTCTGGACCACTTACAGCATGAACTGCACATATGCAGGGAATACGCTTCTTTTGAAAAAAGGGAATCACCGTTTTGCCGTGGATAAGGCCGTATACGAGGGAAATGGAAAAGAGCTTGCCGAGCATATGTTTATAACCGGCATGGACGGCCCCGGTGGGCGCATTACCTGGTTTGCAGGCGCAGCACCCAGTGGATGCGGAAAAACCACTACAGCCATGGCCGGTAATCATTTTATAGGTGATGACCTTGCCCAGATGTGGATTGATGGAAACGGCAGTATCCGGTCCATTAATCCGGAATGCGGAATATTCGGCATTGTTGAGGATGTGAATTGGGAAGGCGATCCCATGCTCATGAAACTCCTCCGAAATCCTAGTACCGAAGTGATCTGGTCGAATGTGCTTATTGATGAAAATGGTATTCCTCACTGGGTCGGGAATGGCGAAGAATCGCCTTTAAAAGGAAAGAATTTTCAGGGAGAGTGGGAAAAGGGGATGAAGGATAAAAATGGGAAGGAAATACCCCTGTCGCATCCAAATTCCCGCTGCACTCTTTCCGCCAGGGCTCTTAGCAATTATTCAAGCGTTTCCGAAGATGCTGAAGGTGCCGAGACCAGAGTGATTACCTATAGCGGAAGGGACAGCGATACAATGCCTCCGGTATGGGTTGCTGAAAATTCCGATCAGGGGGTGGTTATTGGCGCTTCGATCGTGTCCGCTGCAACCGCCACAGAAGTCGGGGCAACCGGTGTCAAACGCGCCCCATGGGCAAACGCGCCCTTTATTCCTGGAGATCTCACAGACTATATGGATACGCAGTTTAAATTTTTTGGAAATGATAAAATTGCAGCAGATAAAAAGCCAGTCATGGCAGGCCTTAATTATTTTTTAACAGATCAAGCAAGAGGCGGAACATCCAAAAAGCTTCTGGGTGAAAAAAGAGATGTAAAGGTATGGCTATCATGGCTTGAGCGCCATACGTACAATGAAGTGGGTGTCGTAAAAACCCCTATCGGTAACCTACCCAGATATGAAGATTTGAAAACTTTGTTCAAATCCATTATTGACAAAGAATACTCTAAAGAACTGTATACCAGGCAGTTCTCACTTTATATAGACAATGTCGTTGCAAGAATCGACCTGCAGAACGAAGCATACGGAAAAGAGGAAAATGTTCCTGGGAAATTGTTCGAAATATTGAAAAAACAGCGGGACGGACTTATGGCGCTTAAGGAGAAATTCGGTGCAGTCGTGTTCCCTGATCAACTCCGGGAATCATAAACCGGGAAAAATCCGAAGAGGTCTATTTGAAGACTGGAATCAGCCAGCCGGTTCTACGGATAATTTTAAGCCGCCGGATGCTTGTGGCTCTCGTTATGGGATTTGCCAGCGGCCTGCCTCTCCTTCTTACAATAAGTGTTCTTCAGGTATGGATGAAGGAAGAGGGGGTCGATTTAACGGTAATCGGTTTAATGGCTCTGGTCGGCATTCCGTATACGTTAAAATTTTTATGGGCTCCCTTTCTTGACCGCTTCACGCTTCCCTTTCTCGGTAGAAGAAGAGGGTGGCTTTTCGTTACCCAGATTTTTTTGATTGTCTCTATATGTATCCTCGGGTTTACCAATCCGGGAAGACAGCCGTGGATGGTTGCCTTGGCGGCACTTCTTGTTACTTTTTTCAGTGCATCGCAGGATATCATAATCGATGCATATCGGAGGGAGGATCTTTCAGATGATGAACTGGGGATGGGCTCATCCTTTTACGTGAATGGATACCGTGTCGGGATGCTCCTCGCTTCAGGCGGAGGCCTGATACTGGCAGACCATATTCCTTTTAAAATGGTGTATCTGATCATGGCGATGTGCCTGCTTCCGGGTATTATCACAACAATTTTTACCCCGGAGCCTGAAACACCATCCGGTATTCCCCGTTCGATTAAAGAGGCGATTGTCTATCCGCTCGTGGAATATTTCAGCAGAAAAGGGGCATTGTGGATTCTTGCCTTTATTCTGTTTTACAAGATCGGTGATACCATGGCCAGCGCCATGACGATGCCGCTCTATCTTGATGTTGGATTTTCAAAAACAGAGATAGGTGCCGTGGTGAAGATTTTCGGATTCTGGGCAACCATAGCCGGGAGTCTGGCCGGAGGGGTTTTTATGCTCAAGCTCGGGATTAACCGCAGCCTCTGGGTATTCGGATTTTTGCAGGCATTGTCAACAGCCTGCTTTGCTCTTCTGGCTCAAATCGGCTCAAGTGTTCCAGTGCTGTCTGCAGTGATTGCCTTTGAAAATCTCAGCAGCGGTATGGGGACTTCGGCTTATGTCGCATTTATGGCAAGTATTACAAACAAAAAGTTTACTGCGACGCAGTATGCGCTTCTTACCAGCCTTATGGGTATACCGAGGGTTATTGCTTCAGCACCTACCGGTTTTTTTGCGAAACATATGGGCTGGGAAGCGTTTTTCATTTTTTGTGCTTTGATTGCAATTCCGGGAATGCTGCTTCTTTTGAAATGCGCACCCTGGCATACAGATGAACCATCATAAAAAGGGTTTCTTTCCAAGACGATGACAAATGATATCGAAAGACATCACCGGCAGAGAATGAGGGATCTCCTTGATAAAAGGCGAAAGCTGCTTTCCATGCCTGCGGAACAGGCTTTGGATGAAATCATAGACTCGTATGATGCCCTGCCGCTTGTTCATTCATTCGCGGAAGAAGATTTTTTCTTTTTAATCAATAAAATCGGGCTTGATGATTCGCTGCCGCTTCTTTCCATGGCATCGGCAAAACAATGGGAATATATTTTTGATATTGATACATGGGAAAAGGACAGAATCAATTTGAGATCAACCCTGAAATGGTTCGATCTTCTTCTGAAGGCAGGCCCCGACAGCCTTGTGAGCTGGCTTCGGGATGAAAAAACGGAGTTTTTAGAATTTTGTCTTTTTAAATCCATTGAAGTCAGAATAAAGGAACACGATGAAGACCCTTCTGTTTTTGGAGATGAATTTTTCACGTTCGACGGCACATATTATATTCGCATTCTTGATCGGCCTTTTACAGCTTTGCCCGATAATTTTTCAGACAAGGAAGTAGAAGATGTCATGACAGAGCTTTTGAAACGCCTGGCGGCAGCGGATTATGATTTATTTCAGAGGATACTTCATGAGTTTTTAAGCATTATCCCTTCTGAAACGGAAGAGGAGATCTATCGCCTCCGGAATGTCCGGATGGCGGAAAAAGGCTTTTTGCCTTTTGACGAGGCAGTTGGGATCTATCAGCCTATGCTTTTGAATACGGGAAAGGCGATACAGAAAAAAATGGTTTCGCCCGGAACTTTAAAAGAGATCAATGCGCCTGTTTCACTCTATCCATTTTCCATACTTGAAGAGAAGAACCTTTTTTCAAATGCTCTTCAGACCATTGACTCATACCATAATCTTCTGGAAATTGAATCCGAATTTGCAAGCCTGTGCAACAGGGTTATCGTGGCGGATCAGAGAATTATCCGGGAGCGGGAAGAACTCGGTGAAACGGTAAAGAAAACCTGCGGATACCTCAACATCGGTCTTCAGCATCTTTCGAAAAGCCAGGGCAAGCCATTATCTGAAGAGAGTTCATCGCTTCTTTTAAATTATCCCCTTTCTGATATTTTCAGAGCGGGCTATGGTCTGGCGCTTGAATTGAAATGGCGTGCTGAAAAATTTCGGAAAAAAAGCTGGTTCGAAGAAAACGGTCAAACGATTGGCTTCTGGGGTGAGAAACGATTCGGAGTGCTTGGCGGGCTTCTTCTGAAAAGGCCTCTTTTTTTTGATAACTTTATAACTGGAAAACTATACAGGGATTTCAGTTCACTTGCTGATATTGAAATCACGGAAAAAGCATTGTCTGAAATTATCCGTTTAGATGAGCTTTTTTCAAAAATGACTTTCAAACCGGTACATTTTTCCGATCATTTTCTTACATATAAAAATTTTCTTTTGACGCTTTGGGCTCGAAACCAGCTTGGGTTGTCCAAAGAACCGATTCCGGTTCCCATGGATCAATTCAAACTGTTTTTTGAAATGATTTTCTGTCAGACCCATTTGCCGGAAAAGGCCGATATCTCAGAGACAGTTCATGGTCCAGGAAGGATTGCTGTTGCTGAAAAAACCAAATTCGTCGAATGGATCTCAGATGAAACCGGTTTGACCTGTTCGGAAGCAACCACCCGATATGGATCTATATTTGAAGAACTTTTTCGTGAAATTGAAAACGAGTATGGCAAGGTTCCGGTAAAAAATCTTGACCCCAGATATGTTCGTCTGTTTTTACTGCAGAAGAAACAGGATGAATTATGATGATCCCCAAAGCGATCGAACAGAGTGTGAGAATTTTTTTGCATTATCGGGATTGTCACCAAAATGTTCCGGCTGGTTTAACAGAATTCATATCTTTATGAGCTATTCGCTTAAATTGGAATGTTATTTAGGCACATACGACAACCGAACCATCACAATGAGAGGGGATAATGATTTCAAACGATTCGTTTAAAGACAATCAGACTGAGAAAATACCTGTTGATGATTATTTTGACGGCATAGAGCATTCATCTTTTCAAAAAAGAAAAGTCGGTTTCAATTTTCCGAAAATTATGGGAATGCCTCTGTTTATTATCGGAGCAGGGGTAATTTTTCTTATTATTCTTACCAGCATCATACTCAATAAAACCGGTGAAACTCTTAATGTTAGCGAACAAGAGGGAATAGAGGCAAGAATTATGAAAATGGAAGACCGGCTCGTTGATATGGAAAAGCTCGAGCAGAAGCTTGCCGGGTTGGAGAGCCAGGGGAAAAAGCTTGGTTTGTTGCAGAACCGTATGAATCGACTGGAGGTCAATCTTGCATCAAAATTGAATCGTATCTCTTCGAGACTTGAATCGTCAATCGATAAGATATTAAAAGAAAGAAAAAAGATATTAAAAGATTATGCGAAAAGAGCTCCTGTAGACAACAAAAAAAAGATTGTATCGAAAACAGTTGGGAAACATCATAAGGTTCATTCCGGTGAAACATTATATGGCATTGGGCTGAATTATAATTTAAGCCTTGAAGAGTTATACCGCCTGAATCCAGCTCTTTCCAGAAACAGCAGTATCCATCCCGGTCAAAAGATAAGGATCAGTGCAAATTGATCGGGTGAAATTCAACAGATTTCGCACGGGTAAATCTTCGTTTTTGGCTTGTTTATCCGAGTGAACTGTGTTATCGTTCAATTTATTTCAAAAGATCTTATTATGTGCTGGTCGGCATAGGTTCAGTATTATAAGTAGATATAAAAAGCAGGGGTTGAATTAGGAATGTCAGATACTTCATCAGCATTCATGAAATTAAGAGAAGATGAGCGGGAAACAAGGAAAGCACTTATCATGGAAGCCGCCATGTCGCTTTTTGAGTCAAGGCTGTTTCATGAAATCGGGATGAGAGATATTGCGAAAAAAGCCGGAGTTTCAGCGGCAACGATTTACCGGTATTTCCCAAGCCGTGATGATTTGTTTGTTGAAGCCCTTATTCAGGATATGAATAATATTGAAAAACTCCTGGAGGAAGCCCTGGCCAGCGGCAGGGCTTCGATCGAAGATTTGGCAGTTGCAGTCGTGGATTACATGATCGACAATGAGGCAACATTTCAGATGATGTGCCATTTTATGATCCGCGGAGGTATCAACCCCCGGGTAATGAATAAGTTCAATGCAGTTCAAATCTATTTTTTGAATATGTTTGACGAAATTGTTAAAAAAGCCGGTGGAACTGAAAGTGCTCGTTTCTTTACACAGGCTTTTTTTGCGTCTTTAACCGGTGTGGTAATGACATTTCGTAATTTCCCCGGCAGAGACAAAGAGGAAAAAAGAAAACATATGCATACGCTTGCTCTGCTTATAATGCATGATGGCTTGACACTTGACTCTTTGAATAAGAAATCCTAACAATCCGAAGGGATTCCAGCAATGCCAGATAAATCCACTTTTATGCGGATGAGAGAAGATGAACGGGAAATCCGAAAAACCCTTATCATTAATGCGGCCATGATCCTTTTTGAACGTATGCCTTTTCAGGATATCGGGATGCGTGATATTGCAGCGGAGGCCGGGGTTTCAGCGGCATCAATTTACCGTTATTTCCCAAGCAGGGACGATCTCTTTGCAGAAGCCCTGATACGGGATATTATTATCGTCGAGCAGCGTTTTGAAAAACGAATGGAAGACCAGAGTGCCTCTATTGAGGAGTTTGCGGTTGAAGTCAGTGATTACCTTATCGATAATGAGTCGACCTACCAGATGATGAGTTATTTTATGACGAAAAACGATATGGAACCTCAGATACTGATCCGTTTTAATACGGTTTCCCGCTATTTTTTGGATCTGCTTGACCAGGTTCTCACGCGGGCGGGGGGAAACAAGGATATGGTACAATTGCACTCCCAGGCTTTTTTTGCTTCACTTACCGGTATTATCATGGTGTTCAGAAATTATCCCGGGCGAAGCAGAGAAGAGACAAGAAAACATATTCACAAGCTTGCTCTTCTGATCGCATCTGTTTTCAGGAATGGTTTGACAGCAATTCAGTCGGTGCCTGAAGAGCTTTAATTTTTTTTAATCCACAGCCCCTACGGCGGACAATCAGCACAAACAGATCGAAATACTTCTGTAGACAGATATCTGTCTCCTCTGTCAGGTAAAATAACAACGACGGTTGACCCCTTTGGCATGTCTTTGGCTACTTCCATTGCACCCCACAGGGCCGCCCCACTGCTTATTCCACAGAATATCCCTTCTATCAGCGCCAGGTCGCGCACGGTATTAAAGGCTGTATCGTCATCACATGTCAATTTTTTGTCCAGCATGCCGGGGTCATAGATTTTCGGCACAATTGCTTCTTTCATATTTTTCAGCCCTTGAATTCGATGGTTTAAATTCGGTTCAATTCCAATAACTTTCGTTTTTAGATTGTTTTCTTTGAAATACTTTGAACATCCCATTAAAGTACCTGTTGTCCCCATACCCGCCACAAATGCGTCTGTGTTACCTTTTGTTGCTCGTATTATTTCAGGGGCGGTTGTCTCATAATGAGCCAGCAAGTTTGCGTCATTATCAAACTGGTTGGGCATATAGTATTGATCACCATATTTTGCCATAATATTGTGAGCTCTGGCAATGGCTCCGTCTGTCTTGTCGGAACCCGGGGTCAGTTCAAGCTCGGCCCCCATTGCAATCAGGGTTGACCTTCTTTCGATGCTTACACAGGCCGGCATGGTCAGTTTAATGCGAAACCCCATTGCCGCTGCAATCATTGCCATACCGATGCCGGTATTGCCTGAAGTCGGCTCCAGAATGATCTTGTTTTTATTCAGGTCACCATTTTCCAACGCTTTTTTGATCATAAAATAGGCAGGCCTGTCTTTTACGGAGCCGCCAGGGTTTGCACCCTCGATTTTTGCCATGATGCGCACACCGGTTTTATCTGAACTCCACATACGGCTAATTTCTACCAGCGGTGTGTTTCCGATTGCATCGATAATACTCATTTTTTGACCTCTTGTTTCTTTAGTGAAAAATTTGCACCACAGTCTGCAACAAATAAGATTACCACACTGAGATATTCGGAATCAAGAATGATTTCCGGATTTCAGTTTCAGGTTATCCAAAATTATAAATGAATTAGAATATCTTTGTTAGCATGAATTAGAATATCTTTTGACCTCGTCTTTAGATTTATGTATATTAAACGCATTTAATCCATTGTGAAATCCCGAGTGCTTCCGGTTCTATGTTAAACTGTGCTGCAATTCTCCCGACACGGCTGCCGAAAGAATTGATGTTATCGTTTTACTATCTGACGTTCCGGATGTTTTTTTTGTATCAAGAGCCGCCTCAGGGATATCTTGAAAGATTCATTCCTCAAAGACAGTAATTTCAGACTGTTTTGATTTTTTTCTAAAAAATGTAAAAAAATTCATTTTGTTGACATATGTCAAGGAGCTATGACGAATCTTAGTGTAAAAACAAGATAAAAAGCAGAAAAAATTAATTCAAGCAGGAATAAATTAACCATCATAACAATGAGGAGAAAAACATGTTTTGTTACCAGTGTGAGCAGACTGTAAAAGGCGAAGGATGCACCAAGATAGGTGTTTGCGGAAAACAGCCCGAGGTTGCGGCGCTTCAGGATATGCTAATCCATGCGCTGAAAGGCCTTTCCGCGTTGGCGGTTGAAGGGAGGAAAGTAGGGGTAAAAGATGTGGAGATTGACAGATTTACCTGTGAAGGCATTTTTTCCACTTTGACCAATGTTAACTTTGATGCCGATCGGTTTATAAGCCTGATTCATGAATGCGCATCCAAAAAGAGAGCATTAAAGGAAAAAGTAAAGGCAGCAGGTGGAAATGTAGAGGTTGCGGAAGATTGTGAATGCGACCAAAAGAGCAGGGATGAGCTGATATCGATTGGAGAAACCGTTGGAATCAAAGCAGATAAAGATGAAAATGAAGATATCAGATCGCTGAAGGAACTTCTTACTTATGGAATCAAGGGCCTTGCAGCCTATACAGATCACGCTGCAATTCTTGGGAAAAGCGATGATTCTGTTTATACATTCATTCATGAAGGGTTGGCAGCTACACTCAATAAAGAGCTCAGCGCGGATGACCTTGTGGGGCTCGTGCTGAAGTGCGGTGAGGTGAATATTAAAGCCATGGAACTCCTTGATGCCGGAAATACGGAAAGATACGGTCATCCAGTTCCCACGCCGGTTCCTCTGGGAGCAAAAGCCGGTAAAGCGATTCTTGTTTCAGGCCATGATCTGAAAGATTTAGAAGATATCCTGAAACAGACCGAAGGAAAGGGAATAAACATATATACACACGGTGAGATGCTTCCATGCCATGGCTATCCTGAGCTGAAAAAATACAGTCATTTCTATGGGCACTACGGTACTGCATGGCAGAATCAGGCGAAGGAATTCGATGCTTTCCCAGGTGCGATTGTGATGACCACAAATTGTATTCAGAAGCCCAGAGATTCTTATAAAGACAATATCTTTACAACGGGTCTTGTGGGCTGGGCCGGAGTAAGACATATTGCAGACAAGGATTTTACGCCTGTAATTGAAAAAGCGCTTGAGCAGCCGGGGTTTACTTCGGATATTGAAGGAAAAACCGTAATGACCGGATTTGCCAGAAATGCTGTGTTGGGAGTAGCAGATAAGATTATCGAAGCGGTAAAGGGAAAAGCGCTTCGTCATTTTTTTCTGGTTGGTGGATGCGATGGCGCAAAACCCGGAAGAAATTATTACACCGAGTTTGTAGAAAAAGTTCCGGAAGACTGTGTCGTACTGACCCTGGCGTGTGGGAAATTTCGTTTTTTTGACAAAGATCTGGGAAATATCGGCGGTATCCCGAGACTCCTTGATATCGGTCAATGCAATGACGCCTATTCTGCAGTACAGATAGCGCTTGCGCTCGCCGATGCATTTGAATGCGGTGTTAACGATCTTCCGCTTTCAATGATTATCTCATGGTATGAGCAGAAAGCCTGCGTTATACTTCTTTCTCTGCTTCATCTTGGAATAAAGAATATCCGGCTTGGCCCCAGTCTGCCGGCTTTCATTACACCGAATGTACTCAATGTGCTGGTGGAAAATTTTAACATTATGCCGATCAAGACTGCGGAAGAGGATCTTAAGGCAATTCTCGGATAATTGGAGTTCATAATGAGCAGCGGTTTTGTGCCCCGGCAGGATAAGGGAACAAAACTGCTGCCGGGACTCAATTTATTTTTTCGGTTCATCGGAGTAGAACGAATAACAGCGCAATATTTGTCGGAGGAAGAATCATGAAATGTCCCGGACAGGACAGCAGGTACTGGAAACCAGGTTCTATATTTGAAGCAAAGTGCCCCAAATGCGGTACAGAAGTTGAATTTTTTAAGGATGACACGGCGCGAAAATGCAGTCAATGCGGACATCGGTTTATCAATCCCAGTATGGATTTCGGCTGTGCTTCTTACTGCGAATTTGCAGAGCAATGCCTGGGAACGCTTCCTCCTGAACTTCTCGCACAAAAGGAGAATCTGCTGAAGGACAGAGTTGCAATTGAAATGAAGAAATATTTTAAGTCAGACTTCAGGCGGATCGGACATGCGATGAAGGTGGCGCGTTATGCGGAGCAGATTGGAAAAGCAGAAGGTGGAAACCTTGCCGTCATATTGTCTTCCGCCTATCTCCATGATATCGGAATTCATGAAGCGGAAAGAAAACATGGCAGCACGGCTGCCAAATACCAGGAGATCGAGGGGCCGCCAATAGCAAAAGATATTATGAAAAAGTTAGGTGCCAAAGATGAACTGACAGGTGAGGTCTGTGATCTCGTAAGCCATCATCATCATCCAAGAAAAGTTGAAACGACAAATTTCAAGGCGGTGTATGATGCAGACCTTATCGTAAACATGGAAGAGGGCCATCAGGAAAAACCGTTGGATGGGGATAGGCTGAATAAAATAATTGAAAAATCATTTTTAACCGAAAGCGGAAAGAAAAAAGCAGAAGAGGTTTTTTTATAGTCTTTCTGAAAGGTGTGGACCCGCTTTTAATGCAATATAAAAACTTGGAGAACAGCGATGAAATTAAATCGAAAGATAATTGAAATAGATGAGGACCTTTGTAACGGATGCGGTCAGTGTGTAATTGCATGCGCAGAAGGCGCCATAGAAATTATAGACGGAAAGGCGAAGGTTATTTCAGACAATCTTTGTGACGGACTCGGAGCCTGCCTTGGAGAATGCCCGGAAGGCGCTCTGGAAATAATCGAGCGTGAGGCAGAGGACTTTGATGAAGCTGCTGTTGAAAATCACCTGGCCGAAAGGGATAAAAATAAAATCGATGAAAAGACGATGCCGTGCGGATGCCCGTCAACACAGCTTAAAAGTTTTAATTCTTCATCCCCGTGCCAGGCAGCAAACAGCCCCTCTGCCATAGAATCTTCGAAGTCAGAACTCAGACACTGGCCGGTGCAGATAAAACTTGTTCCCCCGACAGCGCCCTTTCTCAAGGGAGCTGATTTGCTGGTTCCGGCTGACTGTGTGCCTATTGCCTTTCCTGCATTTCATTCCACCTTTCTAAAAGGAAAGGCTGTAATGATGGGTTGCCCGAAATTCGACAACCCCCAGGAGTATATCGATAAGTTCGCAGAGGTTTTCAGGGTTGCTGATATTAATAAGGTTACCTGTGTTATCATGGAGGTTCCTTGCTGTTCGGGACTTCCGGTGATCCTGCAGAAAGGCATGGAGGCTGCCGGCAAAAAGGTTCCCATGGAGGTTGTCGTCATCAGTTCTCAGGGGGAGATTATTGAGAAAAGGAATGTATAGAAAATTCCGACAGTCCTGGTTGTAAGGAAAAATGATGTTCCGATTGAACGGTGATCAAGAGCCTCCTCGTTCGTTGATTTTAGCATTTGGAGTGTTCTATCATTTGACGGCTTCGTAAAAAGTCCAATTTCTTTGTTGCGCTTCATCTTGTATAATTGCGGAATAGACTAACTATGCACGCCTTCGGCTACCGCTGCGCTTTTGTGCACGGTATTATACAATATTCGCACGCCTGGAATAGCTTGTTGGAGCGAAGCGGAAATCCCGCTAAAAGCGGGGAACTTTTTACTTTGCCGTCTGTTTTGCGACTTTTTACGAACTTATCATCATTTGCTTCGCTAAATTTGAAAAACTCGGTCGCAGGCTCCCTCAGGCAGTTTCAAATTTAACGCTGCGCTGCATGAAGAACACTTTCCAAATGACCTCAATAGACTTAACTTCGAGGCTACTTGATCGCTATGAGTGCGTATGAATTGGAAAATTATTATGACAACTGCTATAGACATTGAGAATTTGGTCTTTTGAGCCGTAATTTTTTACTTAATACCCGATTCGGCCTTTGAAATACGGCCTTTATGGGTGGAAACATATGTTCTGCCCTGCCCGTCAATCGCAACATCCTCCGGTCCTTTATTATCTCCAATTGAGAAATGCTCAATATTTTTTAATCTTTCATTCTTTGAAAACGATCCGGATAATTTTGTCTAGTTTGCGGCTTTTGCCTTTATGACATTAAAAGAGCGATATCTTTGTGTTAAGGGCGATTTGCCGATAGCAATAAAAATGTCTTGTATTTTTAGAAATGGTTGAAGATAATCCTTAAAAATGAAATACTGTCGATGGGTTGAGAAAGCTATTCTTATAAAAATCGATAAGCCTAATTTTTTGTTGACAAACGTTCTGCGCAATGTGGTATAAAGAATTTTTATGCTACAATGTGGTATGTATATCATGGTGTTGCATTTAATTATGGTGTTTCAGGAGATCGTTGTGGAAAGTGACAAATTCGTATTTCTTAGGAAAAAGCTTGGAAAGACCCAGGCGCAGATGGCACAGTTGCTCGGTGTATCGCTAAAGGCGGTGCACAGTTATGAACAGGGGTGGCGGGCCATCCCGGCACACGTTGAAAGGCAGATGCTGTTTCTTATATCAAGGATCAAAAAAGATAAAACATCTCAAAAATCATGCTGGATTATTAAAAAATGTCCTGTTGATCGTAAGAAAAAGTGCCCGGCCTGGGAATTCAAAGCCGGAAAACTATGCTGGTTCATTAACGGCACCATCTGTTCCGGGTGTACATATAAAACATGGAAAGAAAAAATAAAGATCTGCAACGACTGTGAAGTAATGACCTCATTATTTGACTTTAAATAGAAAACATCAGGGTAGCGTGTAAGCAAACGGTTGGCCTATAACCCCTGAAAAGGGGCCTATCTCTTAAGAAAGCAGAGAGTCTTAAAATCAAAATTTTAAAATAAGGCCCTTGAGAGGGCAGAGAAATGAGCGAATACATCGAACATGATAAAACCGGTTCCAGTGCCGGTCTGATTGAGAAAAAGTTCTATACTTTTGCAGATCAGTCTGACGAAATGATTCTTGAAAACGGCACAAGATTCGGGCCAATAACGCTTGCGTATGAGACTTGTGGAACATTGAATCCGGACAGATCAAATGTAATCCTGATTCTTCATGCATTGACCGGAGATTCGCATATGGCCGGTTTCTACACCAAAGAGGATTCAAAACCTGGATGGTGGGATATTATGGTAGGGCCGGGAAAAGGTATTGATACAGAAAATTTTTTTGTTATCTGTTCCAATATCGTGGGGGGATGTATGGGATCTACAGGGCCGGGTTCCGTCAATCCGAAAACAGGGAAACCATATGGTATTGATTTTCCTGTGATTACCATGGGAGATATGGTAAGGGCTCAGAAAGCGCTGATGGATCACCTGGGTATTGAAAAGATTCTTTCGGTCATTGGAGGGTCCCTGGGCGGGATGCAGGTTCTGGAGTGGTGTGTCCGGTATCCCCGAATGGTTATTTCCGCCATACCGCTGGCGACAACAACAAAGCACTCTGCACTCGCAATTGCGTTTAACGAGGTGGCAAGGCAGGCCATTATGGCGGATCCGAACTGGACCGGCGGCAATTATTATTCCGGGGAAAAACCGGATCTAGGCCTTGCCGTCGCAAGGATGATCGGTCATATCACCTATCTTTCGGATGAATCCATGAGACAGAAATTTGGACGGAGACTTCAGGAAAAAAGTGATTTTTCATATGATTTCAGCGCTGATTTCCAGGTTGAGAGCTATCTGAGGTACCAGGGAACAAAATTTGTAGAGCGTTTTGATGCCAATTCCTTCCTTTATATAACAAAAGCCGCGGATTATTTTGATCTTGAGAGGCAATACGGGGATGGTTCGCTTGTCAAGGCATTTTCAGAGGTTGCTTCAAAATTTCTTGTAGTTTCCTTTACTTCGGATTGGCTTTATCCGACATACCAGTCAAAGACAATGGTAAAGGCAATGAAAAAAAATGGAATTGATGTAAGTTTTTGTGAGATAGAAGCCGAGTGCGGGCATGATGCGTTTCTGCTTCCAAATGATCGGTTGACAGGTCTTATAAGAGGGTTTCTTGAAGGTGTTTTCAATGAAGTCAGAGCTTGATAGTACGCGTTTCGATCTCAGGATAATTGCGTCCTGGATAAAACCGGGCTCAAAAGTACTTGGCCTTGGATGCGGAGAAGGAGAGCTTCTGTCTTTCCTGAAAAAAAATAAAAAGGTAAATGAGACAGGCATTGAGATAAAAGAAGAGAGAGCTAGGCGATGCATTGAAAAAGGATTGTCTGTTCTGCAGGGCGATATTAATGAAGAGATCCTGGATTATCCCGATGAATATTTTGATTATGTTATTTTGAGTCAGACACTTCAGCAGGTATTTGAACCGGAAAATTTAATATCCTCCATGATGAATGTCGGAAAAAGAGGGATCGTAAGTTTTCCGAACTTTTGCCACTGGCGCCTGCGGATGCAGCTTCTTTATTCAGGGCATGTGCCGGTTACAAAAGAACTTCCTTATGAATGGTATGACACCCCGAATATACGCGTACTGAGTATAAATGATTTTAGAAGTTTTGCGGGAAAACTGGATTACAGGATTGTCAAGGAGGCAGCCATCAACATGAAAGACAACAACATGGATGGTGAGGTCGTAAAATTTATGCCGAATATGTTTGCAACCTATGGAATATTTATGATCGGGAAAAAGAAAACATGATTAAGATTGTTTCGATAGCGATAAGCAGGAAAAAAGGAACGCGAAAATTGCCGGTAGATGAAATTATCCTTCGGGAAGATTATGGACTGGAAGGAGACGCGCATGCTGGAGACTGGCACAGACAGGTCTCTTTTCTCTCTTCTGAAAATATCGAAAAGGCGAGGGCAAAGGGGCTTGATGTTTCTTTTGGCGACTTTGCAGAAAACATTGCGACAAAGGGGGTCGATTGGAAAACAGTACCCATCGGAACTGTTGTGAGGCTTGGGGAATCAGCGGTTTTAGAGATCACACAGATCGGAAAAATCTGCCATAATAAATGCGCTATATATTATAAGGCCGGTGACTGTATAATGCCAAAGGAAGGAGTTTTCGCAAGGGTTTTAAAAAAAGGGAAAATCGTCTGCGGGGATGAAGTAAGGATTGAAAAATTGAATTTGGAGGAATCGTGAGGCATCAGAGAGATAATAAGGACATACAGGATGAAATTGTAAGGCTGAAACGGAAATACGGGAAAGAATTGGTGATACTGACCCATCATTATCAGAGGAAAGATATCGTGGACCTTGGCGACTTTCGAGGTGATTCTTTCGGGCTTTCACAAAAGGCTGCAGCAGACAGCGCAGCCAGATATATTGTGTTCTGCGGGGTTCATTTTATGGCGGAGAGCGCTTCTGTGCTTGCACAGAAGCATCAGGTCGTTCAGATCCCGGACCTGGAAGCGGGCTGCTGGATGGCGGATATGGCGGATACCCATATTGTGGAAAAGGCATGGAACGAGGTTTCGGAGATTGTCGGTGAGAGATCTCTTACGCCGATTGTCTACATGAATTCGGATGCTTTGATCAAGGCTCACTGTGGAAGAAACGGCGGCGCGGTCTGCACGTCTTCAAATGCGCCGGAGGCATTTAAATGGGCATTTGATAGGAGGGAAAAGATATTTTTTTTCCCGGATGAGCACCTTGGAAGAAACACCGGAAACAGGCTGGGTATCACACCTTCTGAAATGATTGTCTGGGATCCTGAGAAAAAATTGGGTGGTAACACTGAGCAAATGATTCGCAATGCAAAGCTTATTCTGTGGAAAGGATATTGCCTTGTCCATACAAGGTTTACCGAACAGGATATGAAAAGCCTGAAAGAAACAGATCCGGAGGCTCTGATTGTCGTTCACCCGGAATGCACCCAGGAGGTGGTGGCCCTTGCAGATGCAGTCGGTTCCACAAGCTATATCGTAAAATATGTTGCAGATGCGCCGAAAGGTTCAACGATAGCAGTAGGTACGGAAATAAACCTGACAAAAAGGCTTGCACTGGAATACCCGGATAAAAATGTGATTCCCCTGAAGGAATCTCTTTGTCCCAATATGTATAAGATAAATCCTTCGAAACTTCTTTACACACTGGAAAATATCGGGGAGTACAATCGGGTTGTTGTACCGGAAGAGACCGCCTCTGATGCACGGCTTGCATTGGATCGTATGCTCGACTTGCCTTCATAAGTGTCCGGCGCTTTGGATTTCAGATACTCTGAACATCCAGAGCAAGAAACATTTATAAGATATTTTCGGAAAAGGAAAGGGGATTAAAAAATGGTGGTATATAATAAGTCACACGAGGAAAGCTGCAGGATAGAGATGGATACATTCTCAGAATTCCGGCAAAAAATTCCTGAAGTTGCGGAAAAAATAATTGAAAGCTGCGGTGACAAGGAGTGTTATACCCATATCGATTATGACCCAATCCCGTCAAATCGTTCTGTTGTTGAGATCATAAACCGGTTTAAAGAGATTCTTTTCCCGGGTTACTTTTCAACAGGAAAGATCGATCCTATAAATCTCAAATACAATATGGGTCAGACGGTTTCAATCCTTTTTGATATTCTTTCCGAGCAGATTGTAAACAGTATTCGCCATGACTGCCTGCGGTATGAAAATGTCTGTATAGATTGCGTTGAGAAGGGGCAGGAGATTGCAATAGATGTTCTGGAATCGGTGCCTGCGATTAGGAAAATACTGGCAGCGGATGTCAAGGCTACCTATGAGGGAGACCCCGCAGCGCGAAGTCATGACGAGATCATTTTCAGTTATCCGGGAATATTTACCATTACCATCCAAAGGGTGGCGCACAAAATTTTTGATCATGGCGTACCGCTGCTGCCCCGGGTTATGACAGAATATGCCCACAACATAACCGGGATCGATATCCATCCGGGTGCAAGAATCGGGGAGGGGTTTGTAATTGATCACGGTACAGGAGTGGTTATTGGGGAGACGTCTGAAATTGGTAAGAATGTTCGCATTTATCAGGGCGTAACGATTGGCGCGCTGTCTCTTCCCCCGGAGGCTGGTGAGCAGCTCAGAGGAAAAAAACGTCATCCTACGATAGAGGATGATGTGATTATCTACTCCGGGACTACAATCCTTGGAGGCGAAACGGTTATCGGAGCCCGTTCAGTAATAGGTGGCAACGTATGGATTACAAAATCCATCCCGCCGGACACAAAAGTACTGATGGAGGAGCCGAAACTGATTTATAAGTAGGCCGCTGACAGCGTATCAGTTTGGAGATGATTTTTTCGCTTTATTTTAAACTTTGATGAACTCGTAAAAAGCCGTCAAACTTTGTATTTATCATTTTTGAGCAGATTCCAGTGAAGGCAAAATACCAAAAGGAGATTTATTTATGACAATCTATCCCAGAATAAGCGATACGATCGGTTCGACGCCCATGGTACGATTGAACAGGATAGGCAAAGAATCCGGGGCTGAGATCATTGCAAAATTGGAATTTTTTAACCCACTGGGAAGCGTAAAGGACCGGATAGCTGTTTCCATGATAAAGGCTGCGGAAAAAAAATCGATGATTACCGGGAAAACGTTGATTGTTGAGCCGACCAGCGGGAATACGGGGATTGCCCTTGCTTTTGTCTGCGCGGAAAAGGGGTATAAGCTTTGTCTTACCATGCCTGAAACGATGAGTATAGAACGCAGAAAACTGCTTATTCATCTGGGTGCCGATCTGGTGCTTACACCCGGAAAGGAAGGTATGAAAGGGGCAATTGCGAAGGCAAAGGAAATTGTTCAATCAGAGAGCAACACATTTATGCCGGATCAGTTTAGAAATCCTGCAAATCCTGAAATAC
>JAQYVL010000256.1 GCA_030145525.1 Desulfobacterales bacterium | reverse complement strand
AGACAGGTCCCGGGCCAGTCCCATCAGGCCAAAAAACTCGAACATGTCCAACCCAAAGTTATCCAGATCGGCAACCAGCTTCACGGCCTCTCCGGGATCTTTCATTCCGTATATCATGGGGGTGAACAGATTGATGGCTGAACTGGTATGCTTGATCAGTCCGGCAAAAGGGCCATCCGGAACATGGATCACATCCTTGCATCCCACCGGGCAGGAGACACAGGCTGCCCGCCTGATTTTCATACGCTGATAAACATCTAACGGCACAATGGGAAAGGACTTGATCATTCCCATATCCTGCCATTCCTTGAGATAGGGGTATTCTTTAAAAGCTTTGAACACCGAGCGGCTGATTTTGTTAAAACGTTTCCGGTCTGCTACGGATGCCTCACCGGTGCCCCTTACCAGAATGGCTTTCAGGTTTTTGGATCCCATGACCGCCCCGAAGCCACCGCGTCCAAGAGTAGATATACGATCCACAAAGGCCATGGCAAAGGCTGATTTGTTTTCACCGGCCGGCCCGATGGCCAGCACGCCTGCTTGCTTATCCAGATTCCGGCAAATCGAATCAACCGTATCATCAACACCGAGCCCCCATAGATCTCCGGCATCCCGAATTTCAACCCGGTCATCTTCGATATGTAAATATACCGGCTTTTCGGACTTGCCTGAAACAATGATATGATCATATCCGGCATATTTTAATTGCGAACCAAATGTAAAACCGCCTGCACCGCACCAGCCCACCGTTCCGCTGGCCGGAAGCTTGGCCACTGCATACACCCGTGATGATGACGGAAGATCGGTACCCACCAGAGGCCCGATTCCCAGAACAAACACGCTTTCCGCTGACAGGGGCAGCACATTGCTCGGAATCTGTTCCGAAGCCAGCTTAACGCAAATCCCCAGACCGCCCACATATTGCCGGGCCATGGTTTCATCCATAGGCGTGGTCCATACCTGTTTTTGACTCAGGTCTACATTCAGAATTTTTCCGGCAAATCCTTCGATACTCATGCTGCCACCTCCTCCGGAAACTTGACAAGCGCTCCAAACAGGCAATTGTCGGCGCAGAAACCGCATTTCACACAATCTTCAGTGAAAACCGCCCGATATTCTTCTCCCGACGCAAAGATTTGAATGCGGGCCGAAGACGGCTGAAATCGTTTGACATAGGCTCGTGAGCAGGCCAGCTGGCATCGCAGACATCCGGAACACTGCTTTTGATCATAGGTGAATTTGTACTTCATACAGAAGGTCCTTTGAAAAAAGTTGGCTATTGATAAAAATAAGAGCTTATTTGTTGAGATTAAAATATAGATAAAAGGTAATTATAAGTCAATGGTGCCCTGCCCTTAATGCAATATGTTGAATTGAAGTATCGTATGAAGGTTTATTATAAAAGAAAACGTCTAGAGATTAAAATGGTGAAAAGATATTAAAAAGTCAAAACATTCTGAATTTAACTATATAGCCTTACATTTTTTCCTTCTTGCTCCCGTAAAACATTAAGCATCCGGTTTGCCCGTTTTGTTAAAATCTGAAAAGTATGATGCGAAGCACTTTGCATGACATCAAACACATCGTAAATGTAATCTTTGAAAGGATGATCTATTTTTAAAGCATTTAAAGGGCTTCCTGGAACGAACTTTCCAACTCCTGAATGAACTTTTTTTACAGTCCTGATATTGTAAAAATCAAGTAATATTAAATAGAAAAAATAAAAAAACCTTTGTATACAGTTCAATCACGGAAGCATGGAGAGCCACTGACAGGCAGGAGCAATCAGGATAGCGCGATCACCGTTTTATCGCGCGCGATATCCATCTCCTGTAAATGGTTCGGGAAAAATTTTAACTCTCCAAAATTTATACCACAACATCATTCATGCGCTTTAAATCTTCTTTTTTGCCGATAACGACGATTACATCTCCGGCTTCCAGATTTTCCGTGGGAAGCGGGTTGAAAATCATTTCATTGGAGAGCCTTTTAATGCCAACAATAATAACTCCGAAATCCCGCCGGATATGACTGTTGATCAGTGTTTTCCCGACCAGGTTGGAGTTCGGTCCGACAACCGCCTCTTCCATTTTCAGGCCCAGTTTGCCGTTCATCATGGCAATATCGATAAAATCGACCACGGTTGGTTTTTTCAATACCTGGGCCATCCTGCTGCCGCCGATAAGATAAGGGCAGACAACCCGGGTAGCTCCGGCTCTTAGAAGTTTACTTTCGTTTTTTATATCCGAGGTCCTTGCAAGGATAAAAATATCGGACCGAAGCCCTTTGGCAGTCAGCGTGATAAAAACATTGTCTGCATCCGAACTGACAGCCGTGACAATTCCTTTAGCTTTATCCATTCCTGCTTTAATCAAAGCCTCTTCAGAAGTCGCATCCATATTCAGGTAAAGGAAACGGTCATGCTCGAGCTCTTCAATTCTTCCCGGAGCCTGTTCAATTACGATAAAGGGAATATTTTCATCCGCAAGTTCCTTGCTGACAATTCCCCCAATCCGTCCATATCCGCAAATAATGTAGTGGTTTTTTAATTTTGATATCTGCTTTTCCAACTTTCTCCTCCCAAATATTTTTCTCAGTTCCCCTTCGACAAATATTTTTGCCACCTGGCCAAGCGAATAGGTTAATACACTGATACCGGAGATGATGACGATAATGGTGATGATGCGGCCAACTTGTGAAAGGGGCCTGATTTCCGAAAAACCCACCGTACTGATGGTGATTAGTGTCATGTAGAAGGCATCGAAGAGCGACATGCTTTCAAAGCTATAGTATCCGATTGTTCCGAAAAGGATAATTACGAGCAGGAAAATAAGTGAAATACGTAGTCTGGAGTAATCCATAACCGATGCTGTTTCCTCAGTAAATGAATGCCGTTGTACCAGGGGAGACCCATTGAACGCAATACGCTTTGATTTAATATCATGGGATTTCAAGAACTGCAATTATTTCGTTGCCAAAAATGTTTATTCATGTTTGCTCTTGAAAAAACAGGCTCCTGCTTTTACCTTTGATGTGCCGATTATCCAAGTACAAAGCCGGTTCCACACAACAGCATATTTTTCAAAGGCATTTTTTTATTGATCAGACGGACGGTTCGTCGTATTTGAAGACAGGGTTAATTTATAATTCATCTGGCATTTACATGGTGTTCGAATGAAAACCGTTTGTTTATTCATTTGGCACCGCACAAGCAATTCAGCCCGAGAAATGAATCAAAAGTAAATTGGAGGGAAATCCGATGTCGAAAATGAAAGGGTTTATTGTCATTCTAATATTGTTTCAAATGCTCATGTTTGGATGCGCGACCAGCAAAAAGCCGAGCCAGGCTGAGATTTTCAATCAGTTTGAGTCCATCAGCCAGTTGGATAAAGAGGTTTTCAGAGCAAAAGATCTTGAGATAGACAGTTATTCTCCCCAATTGTTTAAAAAATCCCAGGCGCTGCTGGATGAGTCTATCCAGTTTGCCCAGGACGGGAAGAATGAGAAAGCGGTCAGCGCTTCCCGGGAAGGCATGAAATTAATCAGGCGAGCGGAATACAATTCGGAAAAAGCTAAAAAGATTATGTGGGAGGTAAGCGACCACAGGATAAAGGCAATTAAAGCCTGCGTTCCGGATTTATTTCCCGAAGCATTTGGCGATACGGAAGACTTGTTTCGCAGCACCAATTCATTGATCGAAAATGGAGATGTTGAAAAAGCGCAAAAAAATCAATCGGAACTTCTGCAGAGTTACAGTGATTTGGAAAAAAAGGCATTGGAGAAAGGAATCATCGAACTGGCAAAAATGGCTTTTGAGCAGGCAAAGTCCGCTGAAGCCGAAAATTATGCTCCAAAATACTTCACACGGGCTCAGAAAGAATTAAATCTTGCATTATCCATCATTGAAACTGATCGCACGCGTACTGAAAAGGCAAATGAGCATGCGAAAACAGCCTCCAAACTGGCAAAAAATGCGAGTCAAATTTCAGAACTTGTCAAAATGTTTAAAAATCGCGATTTTTCCGATGAAGATATCATCACTTGGTACTGGCAGCAGCTTGAGATCATTGATGAGCCGCTGGAGGATAAGATTGATTTTGCACAGCCCAACCACACTGTGGTCCAAAACTTTCAAAAAAAGATAGCCGATCTGAAGCAATTGTATCTAACAGTTCATAATGATTATAAGACAGCTCAGGATGATATTAAAAGGCTATCCATGAGAGCGGAACAGGCAGAAAAAAAACAGAGGATGGAGCTTTCAGAGCAACAGCGGATGCAGGCGGAAAAAGAACGGATGGAGTGGGAAGTCAAACAGAAGTTTGCTTTTATCCAGGCGATATTTACACCCACTGAGGCACAGGTTTATCGCAAAATGGATAATGTGCTGATTTCAGCACATGGATTTTACTTTCCATCCGGAGAGGGTGAAATTCAGTCTGTTAATTTTGGCTTGCTGACTAAAATTTTAAGCGCAATCAATCAGTTCCCCAAGGCAAATATCAAGATTTCGGGCCATACCGATTCAGTGGGGTCCGCGGAATTAAATTTGGCCCTGTCGGAAAAGCGGGCGGGAAATGTGGCCAACTTTATCATGAATATGGGGCGGATATCGGCTGATCGAATTACATATAAGGGGTATGGCGATGCCAAACCCATAGCCAGTAATAAAACAGAAGAAGGACGGACTCAAAATCGTCGTATTGAGTTGATGATCATAAATGAAGATTAGCAACCGCCAATCGCTTGAATTTTTACAGCACTTCATCCAATAAGCAGAATAGAGAAAGCCGGCATTAAGCATGATAGCTCTATTCTGCTTCCGAAATCGAACGCCGCAATTTTCTGCTGTACAAAGAGGGTCAAACCTTGATTGTTAATATTGTTTGCCCCTTTAATTTGACAGAATACCTTTAATTCATTCCAGGCCGAAAAGCTCCGCAGCGTTCTTCCAGGCAACCATTTCGAGCTCTTTTTCACTCAGAGCAAGCGAAAGCAGCCGATCCGCGTCCTTTTCCGGATCAGACCATGGGGCATCGCTCCCGAAGAGAACCCGCTCCGGGCCGAAATCGCGGATGATTCTGCAAAAATCGTCATCTGAAAGGGGCGCATTTCCGAGGACAAAGGATACATCCGTATAAAGGCCGGGAAATGTGCGGGCAAGATCAAGCAGTGCATCGATATGGGGAAAAGCAAGATGAGCGATCACAAGCTTGAGGTTCGGAAAGTCAGTGAGTACTTTTTTAAAATTTTCCGGTGAGCAGAGTTTCCCTTCCAGGTCTTCACCGGCAAGTCCGCCGTGGGAAATCACAGTAAGATTTCGATCCGATGCAATTTCAAATATATAACCGTATCCTTCTGCTGCGGGAGACATCCCGTTCACAGTTGGATGGATTTTAAGCGCTTTAATCTGAAACTCATCGATCCGGGACTGTATCTCCTCTGCCATATAATTCTTGTCTATTGTCGCATCGGCAATAATGACCGGTTCAATACGACCGTCTTCACGGGCAATACGGCACAGCCATTCATTATAACCTGAAAGGCGCTTCTGCAGCTTTTCTTCAAGCTCAAGGCGAAGATCTCTTTTTTCAGAAAAAGGAAGGTCCGGGGGCCATTTGATCATTGCTGCATTCCGCATCGGGAATATGGGCAATACGGCCAGAGCCATGATTTTATGGATTTTGCCCCGGTCCAGAATCGGAAGAGCTTCTTCAAATATACCTTTAAACCCGATAAGGCTTTGCCCGCCCTGTGCCATAATTCCGGCCTGCTCACTTTTGTATATGTGGAAGTGACTGTCGATTAGTTTCAAGAATCGTCTCCTTTGATTTGTTATGAATACGGTAATGAAGCAGCTTGTTTTTCGGATTCCTACTCTCCGTTTCGCTGCAGCCGGGATGATGATTTTACAGGCCTGTTTTGTTCGATTACCGCTGCTCTCTAAAAGACAATTATTACGATTGGGAACCGTTGTCAAATAATACGAATTCCGAACTTCAACTTTTTTTATCTCTTTCACCCATTCTCCGAGAAGCAGACGGGAAACAGAGCGCTGTTAAACCCAGGAGAGATTATGGGTAAGGAGGGAGCCCCCGGTCTGCCTTGTGTATACGGCAACGCCGGAAGTAAAACTGGTCGGGTTACCGGGTTTTTGCTGAAAGCCCCATAACGCGATAGTTGAATTCAAAGGAGATGCTTCGGCTCCATGTTTTATCGAAAATGGTTTTGTAGCGTGTGCCGTCCTGTGGGCCCACCGGCTTGCCATAGGAGTAAAACCAGTTAACGATGGGGCTTCCGGTAAATCCCAGTGCTGCCCAGTATCGTCCGGGAGAAAGTTTTATTTCCGTATCCGGAAAAGTAAAATCAACCCACCTGTAACCCGGTGTAAACGGCACTTCACCAAGGGAAAGGAAGTCGCTTGTGGAGACAAGTTTTCCGGGCATACCATTCTTGTCCTCATACAGCTCAATCCAGAGCTGCCCTTCATTATTGAATTTATGCAGAGCAAGGCTGATTTTTTGAAGTTTTATCGGCTTTTTCAGGATGAATGTCTGCGCGTACTGTTGTCCCTTTGTGGTAACATATTCGGCGGTTTCCACAAGAAAGTTTTTTCGTATGGTCATCGTGCCGTCCGGACTTTCCACAGCCGGGCCTCTTGCGGACAGGAAATCAATGTTTTCCGGAAATTCAAGGTTGCCGAATAGAAAAGGTATGGAATAGGTCAGCTTTTTAAGCTCTTTTTCCAGTATTTTGGTCGGCGGCGGCGGAAGGGGTTTAGTTTTGACACGCGCAAATGCAGTTTCCACCCGGGGGCAGAGAAGCAGCTCCCTTGGACCGTAATCTGTTTTTGTGGCTTCAAGCTTAATTTTGTCGGATTCAAAATTCGCATCGATGCTTTCCGAAAGAGTGGGCCTGCCCGTAGTTCCTTTTAACCGTGTCCAGCGCATGAGGCCGTCTTTTTCCGTCTCGCGGTTATCGATGCCCACCTCTACCCGGATAAAGCGGTTGCTTACAAAAAGTTCAGACCCCTGGGGGTCAAAGGGCACCCATGAAAGATCCGGAAAATACACCTCGATCCAGGAGTGACGGGACTGAGCCATCTTCATGGTGAGTATGGTTTTATCGGTTTTGATATCATAGGGCTGTTTCAGGGTTATGCCGTTGACGATACGCACCGGAATTCCGACGGCCCGCATCAGTGCGGCAGAAAGATGGGAGTAGTTCTGGCAGTTTCCACGGCCATGCTCAAGAGAATATACCGCGTCATAGTTTTGCGGATTTACGATAAAGCGCATGTGATCCACAACCCAGGTTAAAATTTTTTGAACCGCATCAAATTCGGTTTTGGCGGAAGATGTCAGCTCATGCGCCTTGGCTATGATTTTTTTGTTTTTGATATTCACCTGCGGGGTGGGTTTCAGGTAGCTTCCGGCTTCTTCAGGCATGTCAACCAGCGGGAAAGGAGCATCTGTCTCGACGTGCTTCAGTACAACGCTGTTTATAGCTGTCAGGCTGATTATCGTTGAAATCGGTTCAGACGGAGATTTCCAGGTGGCCTCGATTACTTTGTTTCCTCTTTTATCGACTATTTGTGATCTATCATCCGGCGGCGGGGAAAACCGGATATCAAATTGTTCAATTTTCTGGCGGTAGGTAGGTGAATCAAATGATTCGGGAACAACATAGTTCAGAATCAGTTTGCGTGTATTGGAAGAGGGTTGAACCTTTTGAACCATTTCATACTGAATTTTGGATTCCTGGCCGCCGTTTAACAGATAGTTTTCAGCGCTGCAGGGTATGGCAAACAAAAGGGCAAGAAAGAGGGACAGAAATCTTTTCATGGCGATGTTTCCCCTTTAGGGCAATGGCAAAGCTAAAACCCGATCATTTACCTTCTGCCACAGATCTGTTGCATGGGCAAGGGGTTTTCCGTCAAGAGAAAGAACCGGAACCGCGCCCATAAGAGAATTGGTAATCCAGACCTGGCCCGCTGAATAAAGATCTTCGGGTAGAACTTTTTGAGGTTTGATTTCAAAACCGGACTGTTCAAGGAAAAGGGAAACAGCCTTTGCCATAACTCCCGGCAGAACAGCCCGGGAAACAGGCATGATGGCCGTATTCTTGTTGATCACTACGAGGCAGGCGGTGTTTGTTTCCGATACGGTTCCATCCGGATTCAGGATAAGGGCCTCATCTCCCTGATTTTTTTTTGCCCACTTTCCTGCCAGATGGTAGTAGAGATAATTCAGTGTCTTGTGGTTTGCAAGGGGAGTCTGCCTCGGCTCCGGATAGGTGACAAGGTGCAGGCCGGGCTCGCTTTTTCCAAAAAGGCGATGGGTGTAAGGCCTTGCCGTTACGATAAAGGAATGGCTGCAGAAGGGATCTTCACGGCTTCCAAAGGTGGCCATGATTTTTATCGCCGCTGTTTTTTCTTCAAGTCCGTTTGCACAGATAACCTGGCGGATAATTTCATCCCATGTCAGATCAGGAGGCGGACTGTCCATAAGGGCCTCCCAGGAATTGTTGAACCGGTTAAGGTGCTCTTCGAGATAGCCGGGAACACCGTTTTCAACGCGGATGGTTTCAAAAAGACCGTATCCGTATTGAAGACCCTGGTCTGTGATTGGAATTTTTGCATCTTCAATAGGCGTCAGGGTGCCGTTTATCCATGCACAGACGCTTCCATCTGATGAAATGCCGCTCCCTTTTAGAATTTCCATGAGTGTTTTTCCCTTGTGCAAAGTTTCTTCATATTCATCGGACGGATCGGAATCATATACGATTCCGCCGCCGGCAGAAAAAAATACCCGGTTTCCGCTGATGGTTGCGGTCCGGATGGCAATGGAAAGATCCATTGTATCGTGAAAGCTGATATAGCCGATGGAACCTGTGTAAATATGACGCCTGCCCGGCTCAAGCTCATCGATGATTTCCATGGATCGTATCTTGGGACAGCCGGTGATGGATCCCCCGGGAAAGGCAGCCATAATCAGATCCACCGAATCCTTATCCGGCAAAAGGTCGCCCTCTACCACAGACACCAGATGAAACACGTTTTCATATGCCTCAAGCCTTTTGTGCTGTGAAACCCTTACAGAGCCCCCGGCACAGACTTTTCCGATATCGTTTCGAAGAAGATCAACGATCATGGAAAGCTCGGCATCGTCTTTCCGGGATTCTGAAAGTTCTTTGCCCATTTTTTCATCTTCTTCAGGGGTTTTGCCTCGGGGTCTTGTTCCTTTGATGGGCCGGGTTTCGACATGGTGTCCGGTCTGCCGGATAAACCGTTCCGGCGAGGTGGAAACAATTTGGTGGTCGCCTGCCTCAATATAGGAGAAAAACGGAGCCGGGTTTGATTTGTAGAGGGATTTAAACAGGCTGAACCCACTTCCGTAAAAATCCATCTCAAACCGCTGGGACATATTCACC
Organism: Desulfobacterales bacterium; assembly: GCA_030145525.1. Lineage (GTDB taxonomy): Bacteria > Desulfobacterota > Desulfobacteria > Desulfobacterales > SURF-7 > JAQYVL01. Next base: position 2,458 of record JAQYVL010000256.1, on the reverse strand, counting down.
TGGTATACATGGCCTGATGCAATATATTCCCGGATTTTTCGGATGGAGGCTATATAGGCGTCCCGCGTAAAATTGGATCGAAACCGGCCGGGGTCACAGTGAAATCCCGGATCATCGGGAGGATCTGCTGCAAGGATTTTATTGAATCCCGATAGATCCTGATGAATTGTTTCATGCTCATTTTCTATCCGTTTTGGAATACAAAGGATTGTTTTTTTGGTATTTTTTTCATGAATCAGAATGATTGACGGCGCAAAGAGGCAGACCTGCGGAAGTCCGAAATCATCCACGGAAGTCCGGGGCAGTTTCTCCAAATGATCTTTCAGGTCGTAGGCGAGATAACCGAAAAGGCCGGGTCCTGCCGGTACAGGCAGATCCGGCAAATTCTGTCTGAATTTTCGGAGCAGCATGCGCAGGGTATGAAACGGGTCCGCCTCGAATCTGAGATCCTGTCCTTTGGTTTTGATCCGCATGTTTCGGCCATATCCTGTAAATGAAAGCCAGGGCTTTGCTGCCAGGATGTGGTATTGGGCGCAGTCAAGCGTACCGCCGCTCATTAAAAGAACAGTGCCCGGCATATTGGAAAACTTTTCCGCGGTTTGTAGAAAAGAGCCGGAAAGCTCGATCTCCTCTGTATACACACCGGTAAGCGCAACAGCGATTTCCCGTATCTCATCCATTTCCTGTTTCCTTTTTGGGCGTTTCAAGCGGGCCGAGCTTTAGAAAATTTTCGATCAACGTAAATCCATGTTCGGTCATGAAACTTTCCGGATGAAACTGAACCCCGTGAACGGGAAATGTGGAATGAGACAGCCCCATGATTACCCCGTCTTCGCTCTTTGCCGTGATTTCAAGCTGACAGTTTTCAAACTGAGTCATCAGGGAATGGTATCTTGCGGCTGTAAACGGAGAAGGAATTCCTTCAAAAAGATGCTGATTTTCATGATAAACCCTGCTGGTTTTGCCGTGTTTTGGGATAGGTGTTCGGACTGTTTTTCCGCCGAACACCTCATTGATGCACTGCATTCCAAGACAGACGCCCAGGATCGGCACCCGTTGAAAAAATGACCGGATCAGCGGCATGGAAATGCCTGTATGGGAAGGATCTTTCGGGCCCGGACTGATCAAAATATAATCCGGATTCAGCCTTTCGATTTCTTTAAGGCTTATTTTATCGCTCCGGAACACATGAATATCGAGCGGGTACTGCATAAACATCTGCACCAGATTGAAGGTGAAGGAGTCGTAGTTGTCGATGGTGAGAAGTTTTTGCATGTCAGCCCTTTTAAAACGGCTTCTTATAGCTGTTGTCTAAAAAATGTACCGGTTGAACGGTGATCAAGAGCCTCTTCGTTCGTTGATTGCGGCATTTGAGCGTTCTATCACTTGCTCCGCTAAATTTGAAAAACTCGGTCACGAGCTCCCTCAGACAGTTTCAAATTTGACGCTTTGCTTCATGAAGAGAAAGCATGAATTGGAAAAAGATTATGACAACAAACACTCTAAAAAAGAAAAAGCCACCCTTCCTGAGTCTGGGTGGCCTGGCCTGTTTCATAACTCGATATTTGAGAGGGGATTTCAAAATGTTAAACCCTTTGAAATTACCTCTTATTGTTTGGTGTATCCATTATCGGAATCTCTGATAAGGGTCAAGCAAAAATTGTTATTGACCAAAGGGCCGGGGGCGGGAGTTCAGTCTATTATTTATTGACGATTCTCAAAAAACTAAATTTTCACGCGAAAACGCAAAGAAAATATCAATTAACGAATACCAGCTTCTTGTTATAAATTTCTTATTTTCTTCCTGCTTTTGTCTTTCTTGGTGCTTTATACACAAACCAATCTTCTTTGGTTATTTCATGAAAATAGTCAGCTTCATCAATTAATATCCTGGCCGCTGTTTTTCTTACCGCAGCAATCTCTACACGTACACCTTCCCCTTTCAGATGTATAACCAAATCCACAAAATCCGAATCCCCTGACATAATGATGATGGTGTCAACCTTTGAAGAGAGTTGCGTTGCTTTGATGGAAAGTGGAATATCGGCAGATTTATGACATGGAATAACAGAGCCATAATAGTTTTCATGCAACCTGTCAGCGAATTTTGAAGATATGGACTTCCCTTCCCTAAAATAAAGCAGCCTGTTTAACCCTCTGTCATTCAGCAATTTCGGGATCAGCATATCAAAATTGATCATTGCGTTTTTTGTTTTAGAGAGTTCATGGATGCTCCGTTCAATATTGTTCCCATCACATAGTATGGCTACCGATTGATTAATTGATATATTTCCCATAATTGTTTTCCCTTTAACATTGATGAAAGAATATAATTTTGAGTTGCCCTACCGTTGATAATTTCATTAATCCTTTGATAGGGTACGTTGATGGCATTGGCTAAATCTCGTTGGGTTATGCCCATTGGCTTTAGTGAACAGGTACGTGCACCGATCCCTTT
>JAQYVL010000255.1 GCA_030145525.1 Desulfobacterales bacterium | reverse complement strand
TCGTAAAAAGCCATCAAACATAACGGAAATAGAGAGGAGCACTCCATATGGATTCGCTTGAGATTGAAGTAAAATTTTACCTTTCCGATCCAGCGCTGATGCGAAATCGAATTATAGCGCTTGGCGCAGAAAGCAAAGGCCGCTTTTTTGAAATCAATTTCCGTTATGAAGACAATGAAAAAAATCTGATTAAAAAAAAATCCCTTTTAAGGCTTAGAAAAGACACAAAAACAACCCTTACTTTCAAATCAGAACCAGCTGAAAAAAAAGGAGACTTTAAAATTTTGCATGAACTGGAGGTTGAGGTAAACGATTTTCAGACCATGAACAGCATTCTTGAAGCCCTTGGTTTCCATAAGGAGCAGGTATATGAAAAATGGAGAGAAACTCTTGTTCTGGAAAATACCATTTTCTGTATCGACACCATGCCTTTCGGTAATTTTCTGGAAATAGAAGGAACAGGTCCTGAAATTAAGAAATCAGCAGCGCTTTTAGATCTGCAATGGGAAAATCGTATCCTTCTCAATTATCTGTCTATTTACGGAAAAATTCAAAAAAAATTCCACCTTCCATTTTCGGATGTAACTTTTGAGAATTTTAAAGCCGTTGACTTGAAATCCGACAATTTTTTCCATTCACTGCAAGGGATGTAACATAGAGCAAATTGAGGGATTGAGGAATTGAGGAATTGAGGAATTGAGGGAAGTGTTTTTCATGGAGTGCAGCGTCAAATTTGGAACTGTCTGAGGGAGATTGCGACCGAGTTTTTCAAATTTAGCGGAGCAAATGATAGAACACTCCAAATGCCGCAATCAACGAACGAGGAGGTTCTTGATCACCGCTCAGTCGGTACAGTTTTATGTACAACAGCTATATATATTAAAATCAAGATTTTATAATAGAATTTGCCCCTTTATCCTTTTTCATATACATCGTATCAGATGATAAAGAAGTCACCCCTGCATTCAGTAATCCGCCGCTTTCAACTGTCAGACTGCGGCAATAAACAGTACCCTTACAGCTTCCGGTTGACAAAACAATCAGTTCCTTTGATGCACTCACTTCGCCCTCAAAAATGCCTCCAATGGTCAAACTGGAAACCTCCACCTCGGCAAAAACAGAACCTTCTTCGGCAATTACTACTTTTTCTCCGGTAATACTTCCGTTAACCTTTCCCCGGATAACCAGGCTTCCCTTGCTGGAGATTTTACCTTCAAAAATCAAATCCCTGTCAATTATCGAAAGATTTTTGGATTCCTTTGTCACAATATGTCTCCTGAAAATAATTAATAATAAACGAAATAAAAAAACAAGGAACAGCGTTCAGAAAAGACAGGTGCATCAAGATTTATTCTGACTTCTCCCTGGTAAATTCCTTTTTTTGGGTAGTCTTCACGGGTGAAACTTCCGGCTGAATTTCAGGGGAGCTTTTCCCCCGGTTCTTTGTCTTCCCGGCATCACCATAAGCCTTCACCGGAATGGTTTCAGATTTCTTTTCCACTGCATTTACACTGTCTGTCTCTTTTAAAATCACTTGAGCCCCGTTAATGGGTATTTTCTCATGGCTCTTATTTGAATGAACGGTTTCAATCACTGCCGGAAAACTTTTTTCAAATTGTTTGATTCCTTCCTTGTTAAATACAAACACGGTAGCTGTTTTATAATGTTCAGGTGAAATTCGCCTGCTCATCTTGAAATGGATGGTTTTAAATCTGGAAATCCTGAAAAACTTTCCTTTTGTTGTTTCCACTGGTTTCCCCTCTGAAAATTCAGCGGAAGGAATTGTCAACCATTCCTGATGATCGTTTCCATCCGGCTTCAACACAATAAAAATATACCCTTGAACCGTTTTTACCGCCTTACTTCCGTTTCTGATAATAAATTGAATTTTTAACTCATTATTTGAATCCGGCTCATATGATGCGCTGAAATCCTTAACTTCAATTTTCAGAATATTCTTTTCAGCCGGCTCCTGTTTCTTTGGAGCGGTCTCCCTGTTGAAGCTTTTTTTCCCCGCTGAATCATCCGGCTTGACACTTTTTTCGGCTTCAACGGGCATCTGTTTCAAGACCGGCTTCTGATCAGAAGCCGCTTTAATTTTCGATTCCGCCAAAACCAGCCTTGCTAAAAGAATATCCCTTTCATTCTGCAAGGCCTTCATGCGTGACTCTGATGTCTCAAGCCCCTCTTTCAATACAATCATCTCATTACGATTTTTTATAAAGAAAAACCATAATGTAATGGAACAGGCAATGGAGAGCAAAAGCACGCTAAGGATTATAATGGCCGTACTCTTAAACCATGCATGAGATACGATTTTTCCTCGATCGTCAACAAACAGAAGCTGCCACCTTCTGTTTATTTTTTGATGAACCTTTACCCCTTTCGATAATATATCTTTTTCCGTATCTTTCGACAAACTTCCCATTCTCCACCTTTTTGCCTGGAACCGGTTTCAAAACCTTCAATCCGGTGATTCAAAACATCATGAGTCTGCATTGTGTGACCGGCTTACCGCGGCACATAAACCGTTACAATATCACCCGTAGAGGCCTGATAAAAAGACGCCGCACTTCCGCAATTAAGGGCTATTTCTAAAAAATAGCTGCTTCCGATTATGGCAAGAGGACAATCTTTCTCTACACCCTGATAACTTTCTGATAGGCCTTTAATCTCATTTTCTTTTATCCTTATGAAAAACCTGTCAGGAGAGATATCTGGAAATGCTTTCTCCAGTAGTGCCCTGCTGATATCCGTCGTCAAATTGCCAAAACGATCGATATTCATAATTGATCCGGTTAATCTACCGTTATCCGTTATGCGGGGCCTTTTTATATCAAGCTTTACAAGATCGTTGGCGTGAATCTTTTTTCCCATCTTACCGATATCGATACCTGTTGAAATATGCGCACCTACCGGTGCAAAAATATCACGGCCATGAAAAGTGCGGCTGATCTTTTTTAAAAAATAATCTTGATTATCGATATGATAGGTGCAGCCGGCTTCGATTTCATCCATAATAAACGTTAAAACCCCATTGTCAGGTGCTAGAAAAATATATTTTTCTGTTTCAAGTGCAATTATCCGGCGATCTGTTCCCACACCAGGATCCACAACGATCACATGCAAGGTTCCGGCCGGGAAATATTTAAAAGCCGTTTTGATAGCCCAGGCAGCCTGAACAAGATTTTGAGGTTCAATACT
>JAQYVL010000254.1 GCA_030145525.1 Desulfobacterales bacterium | reverse complement strand
GAAGCAGCCCCCATTTTTTTGGGGGCGAGTACCGCATTATTTTACCTACGGGACAAGGGGAATATAAAGGCCGGGCATAAAGTTCTTGTCTATGGCGCTTCCGGAGCTATTGGCACCTATGCGGTGCAGCTTGCCAGATATTTTGGGGCGGAAGTTACCGGGGTATGCAGTACCACGAATATCGAAATGGTGAAATCCCTGGGAGCCGATAAGGTCATTGATTACACGAAAGAGGATTACACCGAAAGCGGTGAGGCATATGATCTTATTCTTGATGCAGTAGGCAAGACTTCGTTCTCACGCTGCAGGAGATCTTTGAAGCAAAAGGGCATTTTCCTCCCGGTGGTAATGGATCTCACAGAACTCGTTCAAATAATATGGACCTCAATGACAGGCGGTAAAAAAGTTAAGGGAGGAGTGGCGGGTGAAAGTGTAGAAGACCTGAACTTCTTCAAGGAGCTTGTTGAGGCTGGAAAGCTGAAACCGGTCATAGACAGGTGCTATCCGCTGGAACAGACAGCCGAGGCTTTCCGGTATGTTGAAAAAGGGCACAAAAAAGGAAATGTAGTTATAACTGTGGAGCATAAATAAGGAGAATTGGAATGAAAAACTATCTTCAGGCAAAACTCTTCGGCATTGTTCTAGAATCAAAATTCCGTCTTAAGAGACTACAGGTTGAAAAGGTGGTAAGCGCGCTCAACATCAACCCGGGAGATACGATAGCCGACATCGGGGCTGGCACCGGCCTGTTTTCAAGACAGTTCGCACAGGCAGCTCAACCGGGTGGAACAGCATACGCTGTTGATACCAACCCGATATTGCTGAAGAAGATTGCGAAAAAGAAAAAGACGGATAATTTAAAACCTGTTTTAGCGACTGATACAGATTTCAACCTTCCTGAACCGGTGGATATTATGTTCATGTGTGATGTGCTGCATCATGTAGAGGACAAATCCGGTTTTTTAAGTAATGTCAGCAAATATTTGAAGGAAGATGGAATCCTTGGTATTATCGACTTCAGTGAAAAATGGCCTCCCTTTCACAAATCAATGAAATTTACCCTTGATGAATATGGGGTATGGATTAAAAACGCAGGGCTGAAAAAAGTTGAAGAACATGATTTCTTAAAGGATTCAATGTGGTCGTTCTTTCACATCTTAAAGTCCGGGAAATCATAACTTGTTTGAGGAGAATCAGGGTCAGACCTTGAATATTGACCAGGCGTTGCCGGGGGAAAATTTTCATGTCGACAATAATTGTCAACCGGAAGGTGCGGATGATGCGTCTGTTTTGGTTCTGAAGAGGAGAAATTATTGAGTAAAGGCCTTGTGACAGGATGCAGCGGTTTTCTGGGGAGCCACCTGGTGGAAGCACTGGCCGCAAGAGGAGAGGAAGTGCGTGCGCTGGTGCGTTCCTCCAGTGATAAAACCCATCTGGAAAGCCTGGGGGTGGAACTGGTTTACGGTGATCTGAATGATCTCCAATCTCTGAAGGCGGCGGCTCAAGGTGCAGACTGCATTTATCACTGCGCCGCGCTCGCTGCCGACTGGGGAAGTCGGGAGATCTTTCATGTCGCCAACGTTACCGGTGTCCGTAACCTGCTGGACGCGGCTCTGGAAGCCGGTGTGAGCAAGTTCGTTCACGTCAGCACCACTGACGTTTACGGTCATCCGGATTTCCCTGCCGATGAGACTGCCCTTTTCAGGATGAGAGGCTGGCATTACGGTGACACCAAAATCGAAGGGGAGCGGCTGGTCTGGGATTACTTTCGCCGGCATGGATTGCCGGTTACGGTGGTTCGTCCGGTCAACATCTTCGGGCCGCGTTCGACATCGTTTGTGCTGGAGATTGCGGAACTGCTCAAGAGCGGGAGCATGGTACATATCGGAAAGGGGCAGAAACCTGCAGGGCTGGCATACGTCACTAACGTTGTTGATGTGATCCTCCGAGCTGCGGACAGGGAATGCAGCGTTGGTCAGGCGTACAACGCTTCCGATGACTCAGACGTCACATGGCGGCAGTATGTGGACCGGCTGGCGCAGATCATAGGTGTGCCCGGCCCGCGCATTGTGATTCCTTATCGGCTGGCATACCTGGCTGGCTGGGCCATGGAAAAGAGTTACGGTGCATTTCGGATCGGGGCCCGCCCCCTGCTGACCAGGATGGCGGCGGAATTGTTCGGAACACACCAGGGGTTTTCCATTAACAAGGCCAGACGGGAGCTGGGGTATGAGCCTGAAGTGAGTTTTGACGAAGGGATGAACCTTGTGGAAGACTGGCTGCGCCAGACAGGCTTCATCGGACCTCCAAAACGAAGATCTTGAATCTTGATAGATATAACATGGAAGCACAGACCGCCTTAGGTGAAAGGCAAGAGCGATTGAGAATAATATGACAGACAGGGTTGCAATGCGAAAAAGAGGCATTATGTTATCGATCCACCCTGCTGGTCTGCTGCGGGGTGTTTTTTTTCGTAATCACAAAAACGTCTTAACAAAATTCAGGAGATGAAAAAATGACAGACATTTCAAAAATAACGCTTTACAGCGGCGGCCACAAAGGGGCTGAGGCGGAGTTCGGCAAACTTGTCGAGGAGTGGCATATGAAAGAGGTGAACATATCCTTTGAAGGGCACAATGCAGAGCGCACCCGGGGCGCTCGGGTTTTGACCCGGGAAGAGCTGGAAAAGGGCGATATCAGTATGGAAATTGTGTCCAAGTTGATGAAACGAACTTACTCCAAGACAGACAAAATTCGAAAAATCATCCAGTCTATTTTTCACATGATCAATAACGGCTATCAGGTCATCGCGGTCGGTTGGATACTGGATGACAATACCGTCAAGGGGGGAACCGGCTGGGGGGTCGAGCTGGCAAAACTATTCAACAGGCCTCTGAGCGTCTATGACCAAGAGCGAAAGAGCTGGTATTCCTGGGAAAACAACCAGTGGGTGGAATCGACCCCGTTGATTACGTCAGATACGCTTGCCGGCACCGGCACCCGTAATCTTTCCGATGAGGGTCGGCAGGCTCTACGGGATCTTTTTGTCCGTTCCTTTGGTCCGGCAGCTTAGAATTATCGGGATTTAAAAAACTACCTCAAAGCAAGATGAAAAAGGCATATCCGGCGCTGGAAAGGGACTGGGAAAAGCCGAGTCTTTTAAAAAAGTAGAATCAAATCAGATCTATATACTTTATTGATGGTTGCCTTTACATTCCAAGGCGCAACCTGTCAGTGCATCTGATCGCTGCAAGATACAGGTCAGCAGCCCGTTATATATCGGATAAATCATGAAAAAATCTTCAAAAAACAGGCTGACGCCGCAGCAGCAGACACTCTTTCCCGGCAGCAGCCTTTTCGATAAGATTGCAAGGGCTGTATGCCGCGCCGGAACGCTCCCCAGAAAAGAGCTCCATGAAGCGTGGGAAATGGCAAAAAGGGTTCGGAGAAAATACAGGGGGGGCAGGATTATGGACCTTGCATGCGGTCATGGCCTGTTGGCCCATATAATGCTCATACTTGATGACAGTTCAAAGACAGCCGTCGCCGTGGACAACAAAATCCCTTTAAATGCCGGGAAATTGTCCAACGCATTGATTGAGTCCTGGCCGAGACTGAAAAATAGAATCATTTACAAACAAGTGCCGGTCCAGGAAATCACCATTCATCCGGATGATATCGTGGTGTCAGCCCATGCCTGCGGGTCTTTAACCGATTTGATTATTGACATGGCCGTTGAACAGCGTGCACGGGTAGCGGTTCTGCCATGCTGCCATAATTTAAAGGAGTCTTCTACAGACGGCCTTGAAGGCTGGATGGAAAAAACCCTTGCCGTGGATACCGCAAGGGCAATGCGGCTTAGATCAAAGGGATACCGGATTGTGACCCAAATAATTCCCGGCGATATAACGCCGAAAAACAGGCTGCTGATGGGAGAATTTCTGAAAAGTTAATCAGCCTTTTCGTGAAAAAAAGGCCCGGACCATAAGGGGTGGAAAATGAAACTTATTACAATGTTATATATTGCAAATGCGACCCTGCTGTTATTGCATGAGATAGAATCCGCATATGAAAAAGAGTGGGAAATATTAAAGCTGCCCGGGAAAATAACAGGCTTTCTGCTCATGCATGTTCCAATTATTGTTTTCATTTTATATGGATTGATTGAAATTGAAAAAGGGTCCGATATCGGGATGGTGATCGGTATTATTTTAGGGATTGGAGGTGTAATTCCATTTATTGTACATAAACTTATCGTCAGGAAAGAGAACCATTTCAACCGGTTCATGTCTGATGCGATAATATATTTGAATATTTTGGCAGGAGCCTGTTTGTTGTTTTTCTCCTCAGATCTGATGGCTTCATAAAAAGTCTAATTTCTGTGTTGCGCTTCAGCCCGAAGTCGCTCAACGTACTACACGTACGCTTCTCTCCTCGGGCTTTGCGCGCCTTAAACTTGAATTTTTTATTTTGCCATCGTATTTGGAAGTCAAAATTGTGATGAATGAAGTAACAGCAAGCCGGAGAGCTGTAATGAGGCAGATTGCGATTGTCAAAACCGGTAGTAAAGACGCATTTCAGGTTCAAAAAATGACGATATCCGATCCTGCGGGAAATGAAGTGATGATCCGGGTAAAGGCTATCGGAATTAACTTTGACGATGTTGCGGAAGCCCATGCATATGTTGAAGGAAGAAAAAATATCGGCAAAGTTGTGTTAAAAGTAGACTGAGAATTAAGAGAACAGAATTATAATTGCGTCTTCACTCTGTTCTTTCTTTTTACTTGCCCCGCTCGCTTCTAAACGTTATTACTATAACTAAAATAAAATCCAAAACTGAATGTTTAAAACCAGATGATTTATTTTTTGTAAAAATCAGTTAGAAGAAAGATGGATCCAATAAACAGAGAAATAAAAAAATGGAAGCCGGGTGTTCCTAAAAGCGCCCTTTTGCTCATTGCGGGGGTAATGTGGATAGCAGTAGGAATTATGCTTAACAGCCTGGTCTATTCGTGGTTAAGGGCCGAAAGCCTGGACCACGCTCTTCTATCGCTGCTTACCGGATTTGCCTGCAGCCTCGTTATTCACCATTTTGGATTTCTCCGAATCGTCGATAGAAACCTGGATAGAATTCTTCCAATGGAGGGAAGAAGGTGTGTTTTTTCATTTATGCCGTGGAAGAGCTATATCCTAATCATTATAATGATCGTAATGGGACTTTTACTTCGGCATTCTCCAATTTCAAAATTGTACCTGGCAGTTCTATATACCGGAATCGGAACGGCATTAATTCTGTCAAGCATACGATACCTGCGTTATCTGATTCTGACACTTAAAGGCAGGCCGATACGGTAATCCTGCACTTGAATTCAGCTGAATGTAAGTTCGCGCATCTTTCGGCGAATTGAAAAACATTGACTGCAGGTCTTCAGTTTTTTTTACCTGCCCGGCTTATTTCTGAACGCTACAGTTCAGACAATCACAGTGCCATTTTCGACCGCTTCTGCGATGTTCGGCGCATGATAACGGGGTAGACATAAACCACACAACTTTATCGGGCCCTTGCAGGGGGACTCCTGAGGCCTTCCGCTCTGCGGGAGGGGATTCACAAATAGCAGACAGCCCCAAGGATATATTGTCATGCTTTTTCGATGACGACACGCCAATAGTCGTCAATTTTCTCCTCGTTTAAAATGTGATGTCCTTCGAGACGAACTGAGCCGGGTACATTTTTAATTGGTTCTCCATCGTCCAAAAAAATTTCTAAAGTCTCACCGGGGTGCATAACAGCCATTTGGACTTTTGTTTTGGCAAAATTCAACGGGCATCGGACACCTCTTAGATCTTTAAATTTATCTGGCTTGTCTTTTCCTTTTTCATTTGATTTCATCTCGGAAAAGTTAATAACGTTACTTTTATCCTTTTTAACTTCTCCCGGGAAATTCATGGTTTGATCCATACCCTTGTAAAGTGAAATGACAGCGTCGGAAAAACGAACAATATTTTCTTCGTGTTTGATAAATTTATTATCGGGCAGCTCCGGCACTGTTTTTAAAATATTGCGATACTCTTCATCAAGCAGTGCCGTGTCGATGAAATGTTTGATAAACTTTCCGGCGGCATCGATAAGGTTGTTTGCCTCTTCTCCGCGCGTTACCAGCAGCATGCGTGATGCAAAAAACAAGGTTTCCTTTAAAACAGAAATCATATTTTCAGACGAAATGTTTTTTTGCTTCAATTCAGATAGATTTGACTGGATCGCCCGACGGTCAACTTCAATCATATCGTAAATGCCGGCCGAACATTCTGCTTTGCCTAAATCCTTAGTAGAAAATATTTCAGCTGCGCCATGATCGAAATAGTAGTTTTTGTCCTCCTCAAAGGACGGGATCTGATTATATTTTTCTTTACACAGGGTTTCGATATATTTTTGTCCCGTTTCTTTCCAGAATATTGAGAAAGATGCGTTTTGGTTATTTGATTTTTTAAATTCAATATATCGCTTAAATACAGTTGATAGAAAATCAGGCAAATCCCTTGAATGTACCCAGCCGGCCTTTTGGGCCAGACACATCTCTTCGTTGTTCAAGTCTGCTCCACCAACGACATTATAGGTTGGAATGGGATGTCCACCTATGCGGCGTACTTTTCCATAAAAACCCAAATCGGCGATCCAATGATTGGCGCAGGCATTTGGACATCCGCTGATATGAATACGAAGATCTGATATTTCATCCAATGCAAATCCGATACGCTCAAAATGGTCAAAAATTGCTGTTACAAGAGGTCGTGGATAGTTAATGCCTACCTGACATGTCTGGGCGCCGGTGCAGGGGATCAGGTTTGCTGTGAATTTGCGGTCAAAAACCGGCGTGTCCAGTTCCTGAAGCTCAGAATATAGATTGGGCAGAAATCTTTCCGGTATATTCCTGATATACAGGTTTTGATCAGAGCCGCATCTGAGAACATTTTCACCAAAATTGTTTGTTAGTTTCACCAATTTTTGGCAATCGCTGCTGCTCAAGTCTCCCAGAGGCAGATTGAGCTTAATAGAAAACAGGCCAATCTGTTTTTGTGCGCTTACCCGGAATTTTTTCCAATATTCAAAGCCGGCTGAATGATCTGTCAAGGGTTCAAGGTTGATGGATGTAATTTGATTTTCGGCATTGGTCATGATTGGGACGTCTATAACAAGACCTTCCTCATCTAATAGCGTCAAGAATTCTTCTTCAAATAAGGATTTAAATTTTTCTTTTCCTAAATCATCGAAAATTAAAAAACGAAGGCGGGAATGATGTTTGTTTTTTCTATTTCCGTATCGATGATAAACATTTTTAATTGCCTTAACGACCGGGTAAGTATGCCCGACAGGGATAAAATCGCGTAAGCAAAATCCTATATGGGGTTTAGCTCCGAGACCGCCACCTGCATAAACCTTGAAGCCATGTTTTCCTCCATTATTCTTAACGGCAACAAATCCGATATCTTGTGTTAAACAAAAATCATGATGATGTGGTAATGAACTAAACCCTATTTTTACTTTCCTCGGCAAATTAAGACTGTCAGGTTCATCAAGCATTTGATTGGCAAGTGCCAAAGCATAAGGCTGTACATCAAATTCTTCTTCCGGATGAACTCCGGAATCATGGTTGGTAATAATATTTCGTATGGTATGGCCGCCGCCGCCTATTGAGCTGAGACCTGTTCCTTCCAGTTTTTTTAATACTTCTACAGTATCTTCTATGGCAATGCCGTGTATCTGGATTTCCGCCCGGGTAGTGATATGAATTCGTCTGTCTCCAAATATATTGGCGAGACCGGCCAGAACTTTCAGTTGTGCAGGGGTTACCATATTCGCGCTGCAGCGGATTCGGCACATGTAAGTGCTGCCTTTGCGTTCCTGATATATACCCATTTTTACGCGGTTTGCTGTAAAAGCAACAGGATGCAGTTTTCCTTCCGTAAAGTTTTTGATATCTTTTGCGTATCGGGCTATGGGCCCTGAAAGTTCAGTTTGCTTTTCGTATGGTTTCATGGACGTTCCTTGTTCAAGATTGAAAACGTTTCCT
>JAQYVL010000253.1 GCA_030145525.1 Desulfobacterales bacterium | reverse complement strand
TCAAACGGAAATACATATTATTTCACTCTTCGTCTTGATCTAAACCCTCCGGCTCTGTCGGAGGACCCGGAAAGGTTCTACCGATCCGGCGAAAAATAATATAGGCTCATCCCCCGGGAAAGCCCCTAAGGAGTGGAATGGAGGATGACCCTATGCATTGATTAGGAAAGCTTATCGCACGTTAGATGGGATTGCAAATACCATGTAGTATTTGTCCCAAAATATAGACGAAAGAAACTGTATGGGAAGTTTCGTAGGCGTGTTGGTGATATTTTTCGAGACTTATGCCGGCAACGTGGTATCGAATTGTTGGAAGGGCATTTGATGCCTGACCATGTGCACATGTGCCTGAAGATTCCACCAAAGTTCAGCGTTGCCCATTCGATCGGATTTTTGAAGGGAAAAAGTGCAGTAAGAATCCATCGTTTTGTATTAGGCAATAAAAAGGCAACCGGTTTGCATTTCTGGGCGAGAGGATATTGTGTAAGTACAGTTGGATATGATGAAGACGTCATACGCAAATACATCCGTGATCAAGAAAAAGTTGAACAACAGCAAATGGAACTAAACTTGAAATAAATTAGATTTAGCCCCAACGGGGCTTTCCCAACGTAATCGCCCCCTTTTAGGGGACTTCCGGAGGCCCCCCTGCTATGCGGGTGGAGTTTCACTACGAAAACGCGAAAAAGTCTCTGGATAACGTTTTGCCGATTCAGAGGCTTTGGGAGAGCTTTCTTTTATTATATTTTATAAAAACAATTATATGCAATTTTGATAAAGATGGTGATTATTTAAAAAAGCACTTGATTTATTTCTCAGTTGTGGTAACAACTTAATGCGAAATAGAGATTTAAGCTTCCTCCAACAGGAACCACCATGTCCATATTGTAGTGATGAATCGGGTAGGCAGGAAACCCTTTCCGAATGAGCAAAAGGAAGTTGCAGCCTGCCGGCAAGAGAATCGAAACCTATCACTACTAATATCATACAGGACCGATATGAATTTGCATACAGTACATCAGGAGTCTGAGCGCCGCCTTACAACCGTATTGTTTGCAGACATCTCAGGTTTCACTGCAATGTCTGAGAAAATGGACCCGGAAGAAGTAACCGTACTAATGAACAGCTGTTTTTTGATGATGGAGAGGATCATTGAAAAATATGGCGGAACAATCGACAAATTTATCGGAGACTGTGTAATGGCGACCTTTGGCGCTCCATTAGCGATTGAAAACGCTGCCCAAAAATCGGTGCAGACAGCGCTTGAGATTCAAACCGGATTACAGCGGTTTAACAGGGAGAAAAGTTTTGCGGTGCATCTGGATGTTCATGTAGGTATTAACACCGGTACCGTTGTTGCCGGCAAGGTCGGAGGTGATCGGAAAAGGGAATACACGGTAATGGGAGATACCGTAAATATCGCTTCCCGGCTTGAAAGCATTTCTAAAAAGGGGCAGATCCTTGTCGGGCCGGATACATATAATGCTGTAAAAAACAGATTTGAGTTTCGAAAGCTGAAGCCACTTTCATTAAAAGGGAAGTCGGAAATATTGCCTGTATATGAATTGCTGCCTTTTCAAAATCTGATTCATCAAAAAGAATCCCCGAAAAGGAGCTTGATTTTCTCCGACCTCGTGGGGAGAGACACCGAGGTTGCGCTTCTTGAATCAAGTTTAAAAAAGCTGACCGCAGGCCGGGGAGGAATTATAAACCTTATTGGAGAGGCAGGCATCGGCAAGTCACGGCTTGTAGCGGAAGTCAGGAAAAAGGAGATCTGGAATCGAATAGCCTTTTTTGAAGGCCGATGCATTTCAATCGGCAGAAACTTTAGTTTTTATCCTTTCAATACCCTTCTGCAAAACTGGGCAGGCATAAATGAAAATGATAATGAGAGGATCGCGTTTTGTAAACTGGAGAGATCTGTTTCTTCAGTTTTGGGTGAAAAGGCTCAGGACGCCCTTCCTTTTATCGCCGTCATATCGGGGATAGCACTTCCTCAAATTTATGATAGAAGAGTCAGGGACCTGGAAGGAGAAGCGCTGGAAATCCTTATTTTAAAGAGCATGAAAGAGCTTTTTTCGAAACTGTCGCTAAAAAAGCCTCTTGTTATATTGATGGAAGATTTCCACTGGTCGGATAAAAGCTCTACAAAATTCCTTTCAGCGCTTTATCCTCTATCGAAAAAATTTCCGATTCTTTTTTTTGCCGTTCTTCGTCCGGAGTATGACAAAAGAATAGAAAAAACGGTCGACGAGGTCAGGATAGAGTATCCTGATCAATATACGGAAATTATGATTCAGGCACTTACTGAATCCCAGAGTTCAATATTGATAAATAATTTGATGAATATCCCCGGTATGCCGATGCAGGTTCGGGATCAGATTATGGCGCGTGCGGATGGGAATCCGTTTTTTATCGAAGAAGTGGTGCGGTCATTTGTCGATATCGGGGCAGTCGTTATGAAAGACGGATGTTATGAAATCACCGAGAAGATGAAGGATGTCTCCATCCCCCATACGGTCAATGATGTTGTTATGGCAAGGATTGATCGGCTCGATGACAGCGCCCGGGGCCTTATCCGCATAGCTTCGGTAATCGGGAGAAGTTTTTTCCATCGAATCCTGTCGGAAGTTTCCGGCGATGAGGAAAATATCGATTCCTGCCTGGAGAATCTGAAAGAGATGCAGTTCATCAGAGAGCGTCGCAGAATGGAGGAAATGGAGTATGTTTTTAAGCATGCCCTGGCCCAGGAGACAGCCTATGCTTCAATTCTTATTCAAAAGCGCAGGGATCTTCACCGAAAAACAGCTGTTGCCATTGAAAAGGTTTTTGCGGGTCGTCTTAATGAATTTTACGGCATGCTGTCATATCATTACATCAGCGGTGATGACATGGATAAGGCCGAATCATACCTGCTGAAAGCAGGTGAAGAGGCCCTTAAATCCGGGGCTTCAAGTGAGGCGCTTTACTACTATCAGGAAGCGATGGAGATTTATGTAAAAAAATTCGGGGATAAAGTCAATCCCATGAAAATGGCTATGATTCAGAAGCAAATCGCCTTGAGCTTTTACAACAAGGGGCAATATAATGAGGCATTTGAATGCTATACAAAAGCTCTCAGTTGCCATAATATTAAAATTCCTGAAAATCGATTTTTATTTTTGCCCGGCTTTGCAGTCGCCTTTGTTAATTTTTTCATCAGTTTGTATTTTCCGGCTCTAAAATGGAAACAATATCCTGAAAAGCATGAAATGGAGGCCATCGAACTTTTTTATTACAGGATAGCAACCCTTTTATATCTTGATTCCAGAAGGTTTTTTCTCGAGTCTTTCTTTTTATCGCGATACCTTTCTAAATTTGATCTGGTAAGAATTAAAGGCGGAATCGGCATGTTTGCTGGTTTGAGCGTTGCATTTTCATGGACGGCTGTTTCATTCCGGTTAAGCGGCAAGATACTCTCTTTTGTAAAAGCCAGGGTTGACGGAAAGGAATTGGGTACGTTGCTGAATTTTGAACTGGCAAATTTATTCCACGCTTATTATACCGGCAGGTGGGATGTCATGTATCGCAGCAGTCTGGTCGAGCATGGTTTGAAAATGGGTGAAATTATGCATGTGTCCGGATATATCACGTTTTACGGGCGCATATGGACCGAGCGGGGTTCCTACCGTGAAGCGCAGGAAATGGTAAGACGATTGTCGGAGATCGGCGATACCTATTCTCACGATTTTTCGAGAACCCTGAAATATTTTTTGAATACAGAATTACTGATGAAATATCGAAAATTGCCGGCAGCCCTGATCGAAGCAGAAGAGGGAATTGACTTTATTTCAAGGACCGACTTCAAACAGGTGCTCATGGTCGTGCATTCGTTCAAAGTTATGATTTTTCTTTATTCGCGGGATTATGAGAATGCGGAAAAATCTCTTGAAGAAGCGAATAAGATAAGATCTGAAACGAATGTCGTTTCGTCCTACCTATGCCACTATCAAATGGGGCTCACCCATTTTGAGCTGTATAAGCTAAAAACAGCCATAGCAGATGGAAACCGCGGGGAGATTGCCTCATGCAGGAAACAGGCATTATCTGCATGCAGGGCAATGGTTAAAAGCTCAAAAAAAGCTGCTTCCTACAGGACCGAAGCGTTCAGAATCATGGGCAGTTATTATGCGATGACCGGCCGTCACAGAAATGCGATAAAATGGTGGGGAAAAAGTCTTGCTGAAGGAGAGCATCTGGGAGCCCGGCTCGAAGTCGCTCGGACATGCTTTGAAATCGGACGGAGCCTGTCAGCCCAATTCAGAGGCAGGCTTTTGGTAAAAGGCATGGCCGGAGCAGAATATCTGGAAAGAGCGGAGAGGATGTTTAAAGAAATGAAGCTGCAGTGGGATCTGTCGAAGGTTGAGCAGTGATCCTATCGCAAGAGTGAAAATTTTAAACCAATACGTTATCTCAAAAATAGAAATATTGTTCAAGTGCAAGTCGCAGATCCCGTCCTCGGGGGAAGAGCCGAAAAGCTAACCGGAGTAATATATGGTATATTTCGAGGATTAGCTTTTTGGCTCTGACGATGAAATTGGGCCATATGGCATTTTTGAGAATTCGCTCATGAAGTAAAGAACATACTCAGCACCTCGGCGACACAGGCAGGTTTTTCCTGTCCTTCAATTTCAACTGTATGGGTGGTGGTAACGAGAATTCGCCCCCCTTCTTTTTCAACCACATCGGTGACTGCAATACGGTCTCTTATTTTTGATCCGACCGGAACAGGGTTGATCAATCGGAGTTTGTTCATTCCATAGTTGACCGCCATCATTGTTCCTTCGGGGAGAATCGCATAGCCTTCCGAGAAGTGGGATAACAGGGATACTGTCAGATAACCGTGGGCGATAGTCTTTCCGAAAGGGCCTTTGGCGGCGGCTTCTTTATCAATATGTATCCACTGATGGTCAAGCGTGCAGTCTGCAAATTTGTCAATTCGGTCCTGGTCAATCTCAAGCCAGTCGGTTACACCCAGTTCATCACCAATACGTTCCTTCATTTTCTCAAGAGGTAAAATTTCGACAGCCATGATGATTCTCCTTTTTATTAGGCAGGTTAATGTTTTTGTATTTCATATTTTTTGCTTTTATCCCATGCATTTCAGGGATGATAAAAAGATACTATGCGTTATGAGGAGCTTCTTTACGCCTTGTTTTTGGTAAATTAAAGCCGTTTTTTGTCCAGGCCCAGATTGCTCCAAAGCATGCTGAAATGAATATGAAAAAAAAAACGATATGTCAATAATAAAAAAATTGCTTGACAGCAAATCCTTTAATGGTATAGAAACGCTGTGAATAGCGTTTATCAACACTACACGGTGAGTGCAGAGCGTAGCACACGATATATATTGTGTTGTCCGGGCCTTGTACTAGAGATAATAATTACGATTTAACAAGGAGTGTAAAAAATGGCACAGGAACTGGCAGACAGAAGGGACATTGATTTTGTCCTTTGGGAACAGCTCAATTGCGAACAATACTTGGAGTTGGACCATTATGCAGATTTTAACCGAAAAACATGCGACATGATCATCACGGAAGCCCGTAAGCTTGCAATTAAAGAACTGCTTCCAACGCTTCAGGAAGGGGACAGGGAGGGGGTAAAATACGAGAATGGAGTGGTGAGGGTTCCCGAGGGCTTCAAAAGGCCTCATGAGCTTCTTATCGAAGGTGAATGGGGAAGCCTTTCGGTTGAGGCGGAAATGGGTGGTCAGGGCGCACCTCCTTTTATTGCATCGGCAGCAGCAGAATATTTTATGGGAGGCAACTGGTCTTTATACACCTATGTGGCAATGGGAGGCAGTGCCGCAGGCATGATTCAGGATTATGGAACCAAGGAGCTGATCGATATCTATGTGAAACGAATAGTCTCCGGAGAGTGGGGCGGGACCATGCTTCTGACCGAGTCCGGCGCCGGATCGGATGTCGGGGCCCTCGAAACAACAGCGGTGAAGAATGACGATGGGACATATTCACTGAGCGGGAATAAAATTTTTATTACAAACGGTGAGCACGATCTCTGCGAAAACATCATCCATCCTGTCCTGGCCCGAATTGAGGGGCATGAGCTGGGATCAAAGGGGATTTCGATTTTTATCGTTCCCAAATATCTGGTCAATGAGGACGGCAGCCTGGGTGAACGAAACGATATCGTATGCACCGGTGTCGAGGAAAAGCACGGTATCCACGGGAGCGCCACATGCAGCATGAGCCTCGGTTCAAAAGGGAAATGTATCGGATATTTGCTCGGTGAAGAAAAAATCGGGATGAAAATCATGTTCAATATGATGAATGAAGCACGAATGGCTACAGGGTTGCAGGGGCTTGCCTATGCATCTTCCGCCTATATGCTTGCCGTTAATTACGCAAGGGAACGTATCCAGGGAAAAGATCTTCTTTCTTTCGGAGATGCAAGTGCGCCCTCCGTGCCCATCATTAAACATCCTGATGTGCGAAGGAATCTTTTATGGATGAAATCTTACGTGGACGGCATGCGGAGTTTTTTCTACTATATGACCACTGCCGGATTAAAGGCTCATTTGTCCAAGAATGAAGAAGATCTGAATCTCAATTCAGGACTGTTTGAGCTGATGACCCCACTGATCAAGGAGTATCTGTCCGTCAAGGGGCATGATGTTTGTATCCAGGCGATGCAGGTTTACGGCGGAGCAGGCTATACGCAGGATTATCCTGTAGAACAGTATGCAAGGGACTGCAAGATTGCATCAATTTATGAAGGAACCAGCGGAATTCAGGCAATGGATCTTCTGGGCCGTAAAATGTCCATGCAGAAAGGCAAAGTCTTTATGACTTTCATGGGTGAGATTCAAAAAGTAATCGCTCAGGCCAAAGAAATTGAAGAGCTAAAAGGCCTTGCCGGAAAACTTGAAAAGGTTGTCAACCGTCTTGGCGAGGTTGCCATGCATCTTGGTAAGACCGCAATGGAAGGCAAAATAAAGGAATCCTTTGCTCATGCACTTCCTTTCCTGCATGCCATGGGTGACGTGATTATGGGATGGATGCTGCTCTGGCGGGCCGCTGCCGCCGCGCCGAAAGTTGCAACCGCAAAGAAAAAAGATAAAGCATTTTACGAAGGTCAGGTAAAAACAGCAGACTTTTTTATCTGTACCGTGATTCATGAGACTCTTGGAAAACTTGATGCCATTCAGGAGACAAGTGCTGCGGCGTTGGATATTTCTGATGAAGGTTTTGGTGGGCTATAGAAAACAAAAAAGGAGGAGATAATGTCTGAAATAAGATACGATGGAAGGGTTGCTGTTGTAACCGGCGCTGGAGCGGGTATCGGGAGAGAGTATGCTCTTGAACTTGCAAAAAGAGGCGCAAAGGTTGTTGTTAACGATCTCGGAGGAGCCCGTGATGGATCCGGTTCCGGAACATCTGCTGCCGATGCTGTTGTAGAGGAAATTAAAAATGCCGGTGGCGAGGCAGTTGCAAACTATGACAACGTGGCGACCATGGATGGTGGTGAAAGCATTGTAAAAACAGCCGTTGATGCATTCGGCAAAGTTGATATCCTGGTCAATAACGCGGGTATCCTGAGAGATAAATCTTTCCTTAAGATGAGTGAGGCCGAATGGGATGCCGTTATCGGCGTTCATCTGAAGGGCGCTTTCTGTGTTACACAGCCGGCCGTGAAGGTCATGAAGGAAAATAACTACGGAAGAGTAATTTTTACTTCTTCAACTTCAGGGCTGTATGGAAATTTCGGTCAGACAAACTATGGCGCAGCAAAGCTGGGTGTTGTCGGAATCATGAACACCCTTAAGCTTGAAGTGGCAAAGTATGATATTAAGGTCAATACAATTGCTCCAACCGCGTGGTCCAGAATGACCGAGGATGTTATTCCCGAAGCAGTAGGGAAGAAACTGCAACCGAAATTTAATGTTCCGCTGGTTTTACTTCTATGCTCAGAGGAATGCCAGGATTCGGGAAAGACTTATGTGATGGGCGGCGGGTGGTATGGCCGGACGGCAATCGTTTCAGGTGAGGGGGTCTGTCTTGGTGATGCTGAAAGGGATATTCCCGTGGAGGAGATACGGGATAATTTCACCAAAATTGACAGCCTTGAGAAGACCGAACCCCTTAACAGCGGTTCCGATATCTTTAAATATATAGGGCCGCTTCTTGCATAAAAATGGTCAGGTCGACTTTTATTGACTTATAGATAAAGACCCCTGCCGGGCCGGGTTTGCCGGAGATGTGCCGGCAGGGGTTTCTTTTTTTTCGGCGCGACGGTTCGGGATATGAGGTGGCAAAAATGTTTGAATCAGAGCGATGCAATCTTTGCGGCGATTGTCTGGTAAAATGCCAGTGGATGGATGTCGGGCTTGACAAGGCTGTCACCTGGAAAAAAGCGATGCATGCCGGTGAATATTCTCCTGCGCTTGACCAATGTATTACCTGTTATGCCTGTAATGAAATTTGTCCTCAGGATGCAAATCCGTATGATTTGATTGCAGAACTGCAGGAAAAACATTGCAGCCTGATACCGGAAGAGTCTGTGGCGGCAACTGAAAAACAGTATATATTTTCAGGTGAATTAAAAAATCTGCCGGACGCTGAAACGATAATGACAACCTGCGTGTTTGGAAAAAATGAGGCCGCCTTGATACAGGGAGAACTCTACGATATCCCTCGTGTGGGCGGAAAGCCTTATTTCTGCTGGATACTTTTCAGTCATATGGGAGTCGAAAGCATTCAAAGAAAACATGCAGGGGAATTCGTCAATCGGCTTGCCATGACAGGGGCAAAGGAGATTGTCTGTTTCCATGATGACTGTTATGCCATGCTGGTTAAACTCGCTCCGGATTACGGGATCGAGGTTCCTTTCAAGCCGGTTCACCTTGCAGAGTACCTGACAGATTTTCTGAAAAAAAACAAAGACCGGATCAAACCCCTGAATTTTGATGTCGCATATCAGCGTCCCTGCGCCTCAAGGCATACTCCTGAAAAGGAACATTTTATTGATGAGCTGTTTGAGCTTACCGGAGTCAGACGGGTTGAGCGGAAGTATGACCGGGAAAATGCTCTTTGCTGCGCCGGTGTCAAATTCTTGCTGGGTATGGGAGATTCGGCTCCGGATCAGGAAAAAAATGTTCTTGATGCAAAAGAGTCCGGCGCTAAGGCAATGGTTTATCTATGCCCCATGTGCAGGAATACGCTTTCAGGATCGGCATTGAAGCACAACCTGCCTTTTATATTCATCGGCGACATAGCACGGATGGCTATTGGTGAAATCGAAGTTCCGGTTTGATGGCTTCATAAAAAGCCCAATTTATTTGTTGTGTTGTTTCCTGATGTCATTCGACGTACTACACAGCACAAGAGGATGCGAATATGAAAATTGGCAAGGGGAAAGACCGTTTTTTTTTCAACAGAGTTCGTATTTTTGTTTTTCTTGTTTCAATTATTTTTTTCTTTTTTATTTTAGATGCAGCTTTTGCTCAGACAGAAACAAAAAGGATTCAATCGGTTCCCCATTATATTCTAAACGGATTGCGGGCATACGGGACAGAGGGATATGAAGCTGCCGTTAATAAATGGTTCGAGGGCAGCCCGTGGGCCAATGCAACCGTGATAGTCGCCCGTAATGTGTTTTTAAAGAACATCGAGATGCTGTACGGCAAATATCGGGGCTATGATATAATTACGACCAAGGAAACCCCTACTTCCCGGATGACCTACATTCGGTTCAATTATGAACGCATGTCAGGCTATGCCATGTTCATTTCGTCCAGGCACAACAATCGTTGGGTTTTGTCCGATTTGGATTTGCATAAGATGCAGAAAATCGCTGATACACCGTAGATACTTCTTTAATGTTTTGAACACCTAAAGTATATAATCAGAACGTGAAATCCCGCTAATCGGGAGCGTGAGAATGTTTTTCAACCCCCAGCAGAGAGGACTTGGCGTCTGCGAGAAAATTTGGTTTTTACGGGCTCAGGAGTTCATCGCCCTGATTCGGTTCAGGACAGGCGGATGGGAATAGTTTAAAAAAACATAAAGAGGATGGGGCGTCAGGTTTGAAAGATTGCCCACGGTAAGTTTTTTCAGGGAATCTGAAAGTGATATTTTGTCATTTGTCGTTTCCACTGCAAAGCGATCAGCTTCATATTCGTTTTTTCTTGAGTAGAACTGCATGAAAATTCCGGTAAAAAAATCGATTGGTGAATAAAGCATCCCAAAGAAAATGAGGCCGGCATAGACAGATTTCTGTTCCATGTAAAAAGCATCAAAAAGAACCTGGTTGTCAATGAACAGAGACAGCAGGTAAAAAACAACACCCATCTGGGCGATTCCGATTATCATGGTTTTTATGATGTGCTTTTTCTTATAATGTCCCATCTCATGGGCCAGGACAGCAACCAGTTCGGACACGGTATGCTGTGAGATAAGTGTGTCAAAGAGGACAATGCGCCTGCGATTACCAAATCCTGTAAAAAAAGCATTGGCCTTACTGGAACGTTTTGAGCCATCCATTACATAAACATTGTCAAGCGGAAAATGAATCGATTCGGCATAGGAAAGGATTCCTTTTTTAAGCTCCCCGTCCTCGATGGGCGTAAATTTGTTAAAAAGCGGCATAATCCAGGTGGGTGCAACAAACTGGATAACAAGCATGAAAAGGGTAACGGCAATCCAGCAGTACCACCAGGCATTGGCTCCGGCATATTGAAAAAATAGTAGAATCCCTGCAAGAAGAGGGCCTCCGAGAAGGAGAGAAAGGACCAGCCCTTTGAGTAAATCTTTAACAAAGGTGGCCGGTGATGTTTTATTAAAACCGAAGCGTTCCTCTATAAAAAAAGTTTTATAGATACTGAACGGCAGTGACAGCATCGCCCTGCAAAGGATCAGGATTCCCATATAAATGAGTCCGCACCATATGGTATTCAATCCAAATGCCCGAACCCAGTCATCCAGAATTGGAAAACCTTTTCCAAACCAGAATATCAGGATAAGAATCAGGCCGGAAGTGGATGCAATCCATCCAAAACGAGTGTTAACATAAAGATATTTTTGGGATTTCCCGTAGCGATCTGAATCATACAGTTCTTTGAATTCTTCGGGAAGAGTGGGTTGAAGCATTGCAAGGTTCAGATAATCTGCCAGAAGGTTGAGTGCGTATGTGATGATAATCGTAAATAGAATAATTATTGCGATAATATTCATCATTCATGGAATACGATAGCGTTAAGATGGATTTTCAAAAAAAAAGGAACCCGCCGGTGTCCGGATAGAATTCGATGCCGGCGGGTTCAAAGGCTGCGTCCGCTTTAGCTGAAATAGCCTAAATCCATTTAAGGTGTATTATTTATTGATTTTTTTTCTAAGTTTTCCGGAACAGGTAAATGTGACAACCTTTCTGGGTTCGAGCATCATGTCCTCACCGGTTGCAGGGTTTCTTCCGCGGCGTTGCTTTTTTTCCTTTACACAAAACTTGCCGAAACCGCTGATCATGATGTCTTCACCCCCTTCAAGGGTTTTTTTGAGGATTTCCAGCAGGGTTTCAGTTAATTCAACCGATTTATTTCTGGGATAGCCAATCGAATTTTGAACGGAATCAATAATATAATTTTTAGTAAGCGCCATGAATTAATGATCTCCTGTTTACATAAATAAGTTATCAATTTTAATCGATCAATACTTCGAATTTCTACTTGTGCAGATTCCGTTTGTCAAGAAATTAGTTAATTTTTCAGCATATTATTTTAGGGCTTCTATATTTCCTCCCATGTAAATTCTGTTACGGAGTCCACAGCCGTTGTGGCGTCATTGTCATTATCATCTTCAATCCTGGACAGGTTTCCGTTTTCATCATAGGAATAGTTGGAAACTTCGTCGATAATACCGTCACCGTTTATATCACGCATCTCTTTTGTCCTGTTGCCGCTGCTGTCATACTGATATGAGATGATTTCATCCGATGTCCCTGAATCATCTTCACCCGTATAATGGTTTTCCGTATTCAGATTGCCGTTTAAATCATAGGAATAGGTAGTTACACTGTCAGTCACACCATCGAAGTCGCTGTCCATTTTTTCCATGGTTTTGCGATATGAAACCGGTGTGGGCTCAGTTGAGTCTTCATCATCATCTTCAGTGGAATCGCTGCCGGTTGCCATGATTGTCATTAGGCCAAACAGGATGACAGACCAGAGGCAAAGGTGTCTTACGATTAACGGCAGTTTGTTTTTTAATGGCATCATGGAGCTTCTTTTCCTTTCATTGTTTTAATCAATACGAAATAAGCACTGACAGATCCCGCTAAAATGGCTGCCGTGTCAAGCCAGTCAAATGTTCCGTTTTTGAAATAAAAGGATGTATTTTCCAGAAACGGAATGTATTCAAACCATACAGGTGCCTGATCTGCGGCATCAGGGCCGAATTTTTGGCCGAATTCAAACAGGATGTCCGTGAGAAACCAGAAGATTGTCATCAACATGCATCCTGTTTTTTCTGTTGAAAGGATGCCTGCGGTTATAAGTATAAAGGCAAAAACATGAGAAAAATCCGGAAGTATATTGCCGATTGTACCGAACAGATTCGGAAGAGTGTTATAAAGACTGATGTCAAATCTGCTTTCATATACGAAATAGGTCTGTCCGGGCGGCCTGTCAACGATGTACACGAGAGATCCGATGATCAGCACAAGGAGGCCGATAAATATCTGGAGCCAGTTTGTCTCCCGTTGGAATAATTTCATTTTTTGCCACCCCCCGGTTGAGAGGATGCTGTTGAATCTGTATATGTTCATTTTTGAAAAGATAATGTTGACGGCCTCAGCTTAATATTTAATATAAGGTATTAAATTAAAAAAATAATGTCAATTTCAAATCTGTGATAAACAAGAACCTCAATACCATCTGACGAAATTCGATATCCTTTTCTGTGCCTTTTGCGGAGTAAACCGAACAAGTTGAATTTTATACTTTCCGAATGAATTGTATCCCGACACCGTCGGGCGTCACACGAACGATTTCACCGTAAGCCTTTATATTCATCTTTCCATTCGTTGAAGAAATGATAAGTGTTATGGGGCAGCCTACCGTAAATGGCGTCATTGTTTTTAAAAATACGCCTCCAGAACTGATATCCTGAAGTAAATCCTCGCCGAAAGTTTCAAGGCTCGTGTATCTTGCTTTTGAATGATATGCAACCCGGTCATGTTTTCTTTTTTCCAGGGGATAGCGCTTTTCAAGTGCTTTATAGAGTTTATAGCGTTCCTTTTCGGGCATATTTTTGATAACTTTAATAAGATTGTCGGTTATGTCTTCCATATTTTCAACCCCTCATGACTATCCGGCCCTTTTGCTTAATTCAAAATCTAAGGATGAATGCGAATTACATTGCTCGGGCAAGCGTGAGGACATCCACACGTTTTGCGCCTCCTTGCAGCAATACGTCCGCGCATTCATTAACGGTGGAACCGGTGGTATAAACGTCATCAACAAGCAGGATGTTTTTTTCAAAAACAGCGGACGGATTTCGAAGAGTAAAGGCGTTTTTCAGATTTGACGCCCTTTCCTTCCTGTCCAGTCCGGCCTGAGGTTTCGTCTGCCGGCACCTTTCCAGTACACGGTGACATACCTGAAAGGGATTTAAGTGATCGCTGTTTGAAACCTTTCCCATCCAGTTATATATCAGAAGAAATGACTGGTTGAAACCTCTTTGCCTGAATCTTTTGATATAGAGCGGCACAGGAATAACAAGGTCGATCTTATTTTCATAAGAATAGTGAACGAATGCAGCAAAAAGAATATTTTCAAGCGGTTTTGCCAGCCCTGTTTTCCCCCTGTATTTGAAACCGAGTATTGCTGTCCTGAGAAAATCGTCATAGACAACAGCAGCCCTTGCCCTGGTAAACTTTTTAGGGGTCTTGCGGCATTCTCCGCAAAGATGATCTTCACCTTCACGGCTTTGAAACATAATACCGCACATCTCGCAGACCGGAGATTCGACAGGTGTAAAACGAGGTGTGCAGGAATGGCATACAAATTGTGCAGTCAGGTCCAGAAATGCTCCGTGCAGGTCATTTTGAACCCTCTCTTCAGAACAGGTTGAACGATTGCACGGAAGATAAAACAGACACCTGCATACCATACATCTGTTTGGGAAAAAGGCGGATTTCAGAATATTGGTGAAACGGCTCAGATGCCTATGCACGGTCAATCTCCATAGATAATCAGAGTCTGATTTGTTTTTACTTGATTCTTTCAGAAATAGCCTTTGCAAACTCGGAACACTTTACTTCTGTTGCATCCTTTATTTGACGCGCAAGATCGTATGTCACAATTCCGGCTTTTACCGTATCCTGCAATGCTTTTCGTAGACGTTCCGATGCATCTTCCCAACCCATGTAATCCAGCATCATGGCGCCGGAAAGGATCAGTGAACTCGGGTTTACCTTGTCCTGGCCTGCGTATTTGGGAGCCGTCCCGTGAGTGGCCTCAAAACAGGCACAGCGATCGCCTATATTGGCCCCCGGAGCCATTCCAAGGCCTCCTACCTGTGCGGCAAGTGCATCGGAGATGTAGTCGCCGTTCAGATTCGGAGTTGCGATGACTGAAAATTCATCCGGCCTTAAAAGTACCTGTTGAAACAGCATGTCGGCGATGCGGTCCTTTATGATTATTTTTCCCGCAGGCACTTTCCCGCCGTGTTTTTCATAGAGCTCATTCTCCGTGATGGTTCTGTCCCCGAATTCCTCCTGCGCAACCTCATAGCCCCAGTTGCTGAAGGCGCCTTCGGTGAATTTCATGATATTGCCTTTATGCATAAGTGTTACGCTTGGGAGATTGTGGTCGGCTGCATAGGATATAGCGCTTGCCACCAGACGTTTTGTGTTTTTTTCGCTAATGGGTTTTATTCCGATGCCTGCATGGTCAGGTAAATCGGCGTTCATTTTCTCTTTCAAAAAGGAGATCACCTGCTCTGCCTCCCGGGTTCCGGACTGCCATTCTATTCCGGCATAAAGATCTTCCGTATTTTCCCTGAAGACAACCATGTTTATCTTTTCAGGATATTTCATCGGACTCGGGACCGATTCGATGTAGCGGACAGGACGAACACAGGCGTAAAGATCAAGCTTTCGGCGAATGGCAACGTTAAGGCTTCGGAAACCTTTACCGATCGGAGTGGTTAACGGGCCCTTGATTGCGACAACATGATCCTGGATGCTCTGAAGGGCTTGATCCGATAGATATTCACCGGTTTTTTGATACCCCTTTTCCCCCACATCAAGTTCAAGCCATTCAATCTCTTTCTCTCCGCGAAAGGCGATCTGAACCGCTTTATCTAAAACCAAACGGGTTGCTTTCCAGATATCCGGCCCGATACCGTCCCCTTCAATAAAAGGGATTACAGGGCGGTCCGGTACATGCAATGTCCCGTTTTCATCTTTTTTTATTTTTTTTATACCATTCATTTTTATTTTTCCTTTCATATTGAAAAATTCTATTGAATCCTAATTCGCTCATCGAGCAAGCTGGATTTCATACCATATGGCGGAAAAAAAAGCTATATCAGAGGGGCTTTTTATTGTTAAGGTGCTGCCTGAATACTTCATACAGAATCACGGCTCCCGCCGCCGAAGCGTTGAGGGAGCTGACAGGGCCGCACTGGGGTATGGAAACCAGAAGGTCACAGTTTTTTTTTACAAGCGGGCGGATTCCTTTCCCTTCGCTGCCGATTACAACTGCCGCCGGAAAAGCCAGATCGGTTGAAAAGATTGATTCCCGGGCCTTCATGTCGGTTCCGACAATCCAGACTCCATATTTTTTCAGGGTCTGAATGGTGCTGACTATGTTGGTTACCATAGTGATATGTGCATGTTCAATAGCTCCTGCCGATGCTTTGGATGAGGCCGGAGTCGGTGAAGCAGCCCGATTTTTAGGAATAATGATTCCACTGGTTCCGGCACAGAGAGCGGTTCTGATCAGCGTGCCCAAATTCTGGGGATCCTCCACACTGTCGATTATTAAAAAATATTTATCCTGCAAAGCCTCTTTCGGACCTGATATGATATCAGACAATTCTGCAAACGGGTATTGGCTGACTGACGCCCCGATTCCCTGATGCAGCTCGGTTCCGCTCATTGTCCCGAGTTTGGACCGCGAAACCATTTTAACGGGAATTCCCCTTTTCGCTGCAAGTCCCGTAAGCGGTTCGAGGCGCGGAGGTATTTTTTCTTTGGCGATATAAATTTCACGGAAACGGCGCCTGCTTGCTTTCATCGCTTCAAAAACAGGATGGATTCCATAAAGTATTTCTGTTTGCGGAGTCTGTTTCAAAATAAAACTGTCTGTTGCCGATTAATTTTTTCGGTGGAGGTGTTTGTTTACGATTTCGAATAGCTCTTCTTTGGAATCTGTCAGCTTGTCATTTATTATAATATAATTGTAAAGATTCTTTTTTTGAATTTCCTGTTTCGCATTTGTGATGCGACTTTCGATCACTTCGTCCGATTCCGTTCCTCTTTCCTGGAGTCGGCTTCTGAGGATTTCAATGGATGGAGGCATGATAAATATTGTTATTACATCGGGGTACTTTTTTAAAATCTGCATGGCACCCTGGAAATCAATATCCAGAATGACATCACTGCCTGAAGAGAGTGCATCATTCAGAAAATCTATTGATGTTCCGTAATAGTTGCCATGAACTTTTGCCCATTCCGCCCAGGTATTATTTTTAATTCCGTCCTGAAAATCTTCTTCAGAGGTAAAGAAATAATCGGTCCCTTCTGTTTCACCCGGTCTTGGACCTCTTGTGGTATGGGATATTGAAAAACGGATGCCCTTGAAATGTTTCAACAGCTCCTTGCAGAGAGTTGTCTTCCCGGCTCCTGACGGAGCGGATATAATAAACAGGTTTCCCTTGCTTCCGGATGCAGAGCCCCTGCTTTCTTCTGTTTTCTGATTGTCCTCTCCGCTCATGGATGTTCTGTTTCCTTCAGTGTTTCATAACGCTGAGATACTGTTTCGGCCAGGATGGCGGACAGGATTACATGATTGCTGTCCATGATGATAATCGAACGTGTTCTGCGGCCATGTGTGGCATCAATAAGTCTTTTTTCTTCTTTTGCCTCATCCTTGAGCCGTTTCATCGGGGCAGAGTTGGGAGATACGATGGTTACCACCCGTTCAGCTACTACGCTGCTTCCAAATCCTATATTTAAAAGGGTATAGTCCATGATTCCTCACTATTTTAAAATTTGATGGCTTCGTAAAAAGTCTAATTTCTGTGTTGCGCTTCATCCCTCGTCACTGCGGAGTAGGCTAACTGCGCCTCATTCCTCGGGATTTGCGCGCCTTGAACTTGAACTTTTTTCTTTGCCATCAAAATTCTGACTTTTTACGAGACTGTCAAATTTCAGCTCAACGCAGAAATTATGAAAATTAACGGTTTTCGTTCGGGTGCCAAACCACTATTCTACATTCTGTACCTGTTCCCGTATTTTTTCAAGTTCTGATTTGACAGAAACAATTGTATGTGAAACTTTCGTATTTCCGGCTTTAGCCCCCATTGTATTGAATTCCCGATTGAATTCCTGCAGCAGAAAATTGAGTTTTCTTCCTGATGATTCTTCTTCTGCCAGGATTTCACGGAATTGTGTTATATGGCTTTCAGCCCTTACAATCTCTTCGGAGATATCGCTGCGGTCGGCGAGAAAAGCCGCTTCTTGAGCTATCCTTCCTGTATCGATTTCGGTTATTCCTTTTGTAAGGGCGCGAATACGTTCCTCAAGACGTTCCATATAATGGGTCAAGAGGTCCCCGGACTCCTTTTCAATCCTGTTTATCGATTTCTCGATAAAGTCCAGCCTTTTGTGGAAATCCTTTTCCAGAAAGGTTCCTTCCTTTTGGCGCATTTTTTTTAACGTTTCGATTGCTTCATGAAAACAGTCCTGTATAACCGGCCACTGAACATCCAGATCTTTTTCGGTTTCCGCCGGTCTGATAATACCCACCGAATTTGCAACAAATTCTAGCGGGACATCCTTTTTCAAGTTCAGAAGATCATTCAGATCCAAAAGAGCCTTGTGATAGGCAATCGCCTTTGGTTTATCAATTTCAAAAGCAAATGCCTTTTCATCCTCATCTTTTATGTGGAATTGTATTTCAAGCCTGCCGCGCGCTATACTGCCGGATATCATCTCCTTTATTTTGCTCTCAATAGAGTCGTACCCATGCGGAACTCTAAGAGAAATATCCAGATATTTACTGTTATAGGAGCGAATTTCAACAAGAACCTTCAATTCGTTTTCCATTTTTTCGGCCCTTGCATACGCTGTCATGCTGCTGATCATTTTTTTATCCTTTTCAAGTCAATCCGGAGTTTGTTTCGCACCTTTCCGAGGAATACAAGCAGATCTCTGTCCGCGTAATCCGGATAGGTCCACGGGAGTGCTTGAAAATCACCTTTTTGAAAAATGAGTGTTAAATCCGCATAGATTTTTTTGCCAATATAGATTCTGTGGGAATAATTTTTCCCTGTTGCAAGCACAAAACGCTCAAGCAGTAAATATCCGGGATCGATGTTTATTTGACGCTTGTTATTCCTTGAATATTTTTCTTCAAGGCTGTTAGTTATCGTTTTAATTTCCGGAAGGGCTGTCTGCTCTACAAGTTGCTTGAATGCAAGTACCCTTCTGAACAGCGGA
The DNA here is from genome assembly GCA_030145525.1 of Desulfobacterales bacterium. Lineage (GTDB taxonomy): Bacteria > Desulfobacterota > Desulfobacteria > Desulfobacterales > SURF-7 > JAQYVL01. The sequence goes on along the minus strand of JAQYVL010000253.1, from coordinate 14,059 downwards.
GCCCCCATTTCAGACTCATAATAATCCGTATAGTCAAAAGAAAGCCATGGGCTGATCATTTCGACCAGGCCGAAACTTTCTGTCAGATCACAGGCGGCTTTTTTAAATAACCTTTTTTCTTTTGTAATAAGTCCAATGACCAGTTTCGCAAGACCAGGCGGTCGGGGCAGGCTCATTATTTTTTACCGGATATAACCATTACCTCATGTAATGATATGCAGGGAATATCATGTGTCTATCGGTTTTGCCTCTTCTATTAGCATGATCGGAATATCTTCTTTAATTTCATATAAGAGCTTGCAGGCCTCACATATCAAGCCGTTCTCAGACTCGTTGAGATGAATATCTCCCTTGCATTTCGGGCATGCAATGATGTCGAGCAGCTCTTTGCTGATAGCCATATACTGTTCTCCTTTACTGACGACCTGCCCCCGGGCAATCTTGAAGCCGGATAATTGATCGGATTTGCAATCAAAGCGACAAGTTTGCAAGTGGCTGTTTTAATTTCCAATTAATTTTAATTGTTGATTTTTTCTTTCAATCCCTGTGAACATTTGAACGTTACCACTCTTCTCGGAGCAAGCATCAAATCATCCCCGGTGGCAGGATTTCTTCCTTTACGTTCTTTTTTTTCCTTTACACAGAACTTGCCGAATCCGCTTATCATGACATCTTCACCATTTGTCAGGGGTTTTTTGATCTCTTCCAGCATGGTTTCAAGCAGTTTGACACATTCTTTTCTGGGGAAACCGAATTTGTCCTGAATCGAATCAACGATTTGGGCTTTTGTAAGTGTCATAGGGAATAACTCCTGTGAAATTAAATAATTGATGATTTTTTATTCTATCACACCGAAAAACTAATTTTTACGGCCGTTTTTGTCAAGAAAATAGAACAGTATCATTGTTTTTTTATGTTTTTACCGGCAGATAAGACTTTATTCGCGAGGCCCGTGGTGCTGTATCCCTCCAATAGTTTGGCCAGGCGTACTTCACCACCATATGATTCCACAAATTCGCGTCCGACAACCTCTTCAAGTTTATAATCCTCCCCTTTAACCAGAACATCCGGTTTGAGGTTTTTTATCAGCGCAAGAGGTGTATCATCGTCAAAAAGTACCACCAGATCCACGCAGTCAAGCGCATTCAGAATTGCGGCTCGATCCTGTTCCGAGAGTATCGGGCGCAGATCTCCTTTAAGGCGCTTAATGGAAGAATCCGTGTTCAGCCCGATAACCAGGCGGTCGCCGAAGAATCGTGCCTGGTGCAGCAGGTTGATATGGCCGGGGTGAAGGAGGTCGAAACATCCGTTGGTAAAAACAACCTTTTCCCCGGAGCTTCGCCATGATTTGATCATGATTCGAGCCCCATCCAGGTTGTAGGTGTGAATCCCTCCCGAAGATCGGTGTTTTTTTTCGTCAAGCTGCAGGGCAGCGTCAAGTTCTGCTGCTGTTACGGGCTGAGTGCCCAGTTTGCCGACAACTATACCGGCAGCGCTGTTTGCAATTTCAGCCGCTTCCGGAAAAGAGAAACCTGTGGCAAGAGCCGCGGTGGCTGTTGCAATGACCGTATCTCCGGCTCCTGAAACATCAAACACCTCCCTCGCAACGGCCTGTATTTTTAAGAAGGTGTCATCCGTGCCGAAAAGACACATGCCCTTTGCTCCGCGGGTTACAAGAAGCCAGTCAAGATCAAAGCGTTTCTCGATTGATTTTGCTGCCTTTTCAAATTCCTTTTCATCAATGTTTGTCGTGATGCCTGCGACAGCTTTCAATTCAGATGTATTCGGGGTGACAGCAGTTGCATTTCGGTACCGTTCCCAGTCGGTTCCCTTGGGGTCGACAAGTACCGGCAGATTCTTTTTTCTGCAAAGATCGATGATCCGCCTGCATAAATCAGGGGCCTGGAAGATCCCTTTCCCATAATCCGACAGAATTACAGCCTGATAATCCGTGAGTTTTTCTTCAATTGCAGAGAGAAGCCGGTCGGAGAGTTTCGGGCCAATCGGTTCCGGGTCTTCCTCATCCAGCCGGATCAACTGCTGGCCCTGAGCCATAATTCTGGTTTTGGTGATCGTGGTCTTTGATTTGTCCGAGAGAAGGTGATCCTCTATTTTTTTCTCATTCAGCATTTTTTGAATGTGCCTGCCTGCCGTGTCTTTTCCGATAAGCCCGATCACCGTTGTCCTGCAGCCCAGACCGGCAAGGTTGGCAGCAACATTGCCGGCTCCGCCAAGGACTTCCGATTTCTCAAGAACATGCATAACCGGTACAGGACCTTCCGGCGAGATGCGCCTGACTTCTCCCCAGTGATATCGATCAAGCATGATGTCACCCACTACAAGGATGTGAATACTGGAAAAGGTGTCGGAATTAAATGGCATGGCTGCTTTATCCTCGATTATATCTACAAGTCGTTTTCGATCAATGCGGCCCAGTAGTGAAGAATAAAAATATGAGCCTCCTGAATTCTTGCCGTTATGTTCTGTCTGACGGTTATCGAGAGATCCGCACTTTTCTTCAGCAGGCCGCCTTCCTTCCCAAGAAGGCCGATTGTTTTCAAACCCTTTTCACTCGCCGCTTCGGCTGCAAGAAGAAGGTTTTCCGAATTCCCGGATGTGGAGATGCAGAGCAGGATATCACCCGGAAGTCCAAGGGCTTCCACCTGCCTCGAAAAGACCCGGTTATAACCGTAATCATTGCCGATGGCTGTCAGGTTGGAAGTGTCCGTCGTAAGGGCAATGGCAGGAAAGGCTTGCCGTTCCTTTTCAAATCTGCCGACAAGCTCTGCGGCAAAATGCTGTGCATCGGCCGCAGATCCTCCGTTGCCGCATATAAGAATTTTATTGCCTTTCACCAATGCTTTTTTCAGAATCTCACCTGCATTTTCAATATCAGGTTCAATCTCCGCAATGGATGTCAGGCACTTTATATGATCTTTTAAAAGTGATGAAAACATTTTACCGCTCATTTTCTAATCCGGTTGACAGATATGAAGAAAAAATCATATTTGCCTTCACCGGCATACCCCGAAGCTTGCCGCAATCAGCTTCATCAATACCATAAATTCTATAAGATAACAGCAGATTCCTGTATCGCCGCGGCCAGAAGCGGGATCATGATTTCATGATGCCCCGTAATGGAATACCCTGTGCCTCCTTTGAGAACAGGACGGTTCACGACATTGACGTTCGGACGATAATGCTGAATCATGTCAAAGTTTGCGGTGGTAAAATTCGTGACATCTTTTTTCAGGTTTCTGGCAACAGCAAGGGCCTTTAGAAAAACTTCAGGCATCACGACAGCACTTCCGAAATTCAAGACAACCCCTCCACCTCCCAGTTTTGAAACCGTTGCCGCAAAGATTCGGAAATCCCGCATGGAAGCTTCTCCAATTGCAGCGCCGCTGGCCGTGGGATGCTGATGCACAATATCCGTCCCGATGGCTATATGAAGGGTATAGGGGATATTGAGTTTTGCGCAGCAGGCCAGAAGTGCCCGGTTTGAAAAAGGCGCGTTTTCTTCAATAAGGGCGGCGCCGACCGATTCCCCAAAACCTTTTCCCGATGAAACCGCTTTTCGGGAAGCCTCATTGACAAGCGCTGCAGTATCGGCGGCCATTCCAAAAGAACCGTCCTCCAGCTGGGATGCCACATCTTCCGAAGTGTGGCCGAAACGCGCCAGCTCGGTATCGTGAATTGCGGCAGCGCCGTTTGAAGCAAAATGGGTTGCAAAACCTTTTTCAGCGAGGTCCACAAGGATCGGACTGCATCCGGTTTTGATCACATGCCCGCCCAGCATAACGATAACAGGTTTTCCCTTTTCGCGCGCATTTACAACTGCCCGTGCTACTGCCATGAGGTCGTTGGCTTTCAGAATGGACGGAAGGCCGTTCAGAAATTCACGAACGGTCATACCCGCCTTCGGGGGAACCGCCTCCTCATCTGTTTTTACCTTTGAAACACGCTGTTTTGCCGAATAGGTTTTCAGACCTGTCAGATCGATCTCTTCAAAGGTGGTCATCGGGTTTTCCCTTTTCTAATTTTTGTTAAAAAAGTTCAGAATTGCTTCGCACAGACCCGGAACAGTGTATTCTTCAGCGGTGATTTTTACGTTAAAGCCGAGTTTTTTGGCGGTATCTGTTGTAACCGGGCCGATGCTTGCAATGGCGACGTCCTTTGTCAGCTCTTCAAACTTTTCTTTTGGTAAAAGGGATTTGAAGTTTTTTACCGTTGACGAACTCGTAAAAGTTATCAGATCGATGGATCTGTTTTCAAGATTTTCCAATAACTCATACGCATTGTCCGAAACCGGGCTTGCATAGTAGGCGATAACTTCATCCACTTTTGCTCCCATTCTCGTCAGCTCAACCGGGAGTACCGGCCTTGCATCCCTTGCTTTCGGCAGAAGGATTGTTTTGCCGTCAATCCGCTCTTTGCGAAAAGCCTCGATGACCGATTCCGCCCTATAGCTTTCCGGGATGATGTCGCTGTTAACCCCAAAACTTTTAAGCCGTTCCGAAGTGGCCGAGCCGACGGTGGCGGTGCGGACATTTCCCAGGCACCTTGCATCCTTCCCTTTTTCAAACAGCCTTTCAAAAAAGAAGTCTATCCCGTTTACGCTGGTGAAAACAAGGTAATTATAGGATGCAATATTCTCGATCGCCCTGTCAAGGGGGCTGAAATCATCCGACGGAACAATTTTGATCATGGGATATTCCAGGCAGTCGGCGCCGTGCTCGGAAAGGCTTCTTACCAGATCACTTGCCTGCTCTCTGGCCCGTGTGACGACAATCTTTTTCCCCATAAGCGGCCGGTTTTCAAACCATTTTATGGAGTCCCGAAGCGTGATCACATCCCCCACGACAATGACGGCCGGGGGTTTCAATCCGACGGTGTTAACTTTTCCTACAATTGTATTCAGGGTGCCGGTTACTGTTATCTGGTTTGCGGTTGTGCCCCACCTGACAAGCGCAACCGGTGTTTCCTGCGGTTTGCCGTGGTCGATCAGTTTTTTTACGATACGTGGAAGGTTTTTCACTCCCATCAGAAACACAATGGTTCCGATTCCCTTGGCCAGGGCGTCCCAGTTGATGTTGGATTTTTCTTTGTCGGGAGTTTCATGTCCTGTGACAAATGCCAGTGTAGCTGTAAATTTTCTGTGCGTGAGTGGAATTCCCGCATAGGCCGGTGCGGCAATTGCCGAGGATACGCCGGAAACGATTTCAAACGGGATGCCTGCTTCGACCAGAACCTCCGCCTCTTCACCGCCTCTCCCAAAAATAAAGGGATCGCCGCCTTTCAGTCGTACCACAATATTTTCTTTTTTGGCTTCTTCAACAATCAGCGCGTTTATCTTTTCCTGAGCCAGGATATGATGGCCTTCTTTTTTCCCCACATAAAGGATTTTAGCGGTTTTTTTGGCATGGTCAAGAAGTCTCGGTGATGCAAGGTGGTCGTATATGATTACATCCGCTGCGGCGATGCATTCTTTTCCTTTGATCGTAATAAGGCCCGGGTCTCCGGGGCCTGCCCCTACCAGATAGACTTTACCGTTCATGTTTTCTAACTCCCGCAGCCGGAACAGCTGGAGGCAGAGCAGCCCCCGCATGATGAGCCGGCGGAGGAACTCACGGTTTCACCGCCGCTCCCCTTTGTCTTAAATCCACATGCAGACATCAGCCGGGTAACCTTTTTGCCCCCGCAGGTGGGGCAGACCTTTGGCTCATCCGAACCAAAGACAAGATATTCAAAATCTACGTCACATTTTTTACAACGATATTCATATATCGGCATAATTTGTATCTCCTAATCCATTCAGGCAATTGCAAAACGCTTCCCTGAAAACATCAGCCTGCCCTTTGCGAAAAATATATATGGACGAAAAACAATTTATATTCAAGAAATTTATTTGCCGGGCTTCTGAAGGATACCGGTAACTGCATCGCATATGATGGAAGATTCATCATCCAGCACGGTTCGAAGGTCGATTATGAAAATATCATCTTCGATTCTACCGATAATTGGCGGATCATTTGCCCGCATGGCTTTTTCAATTCTGCTGGCGGTCATATTTTTTATTTGCAGTTCCAAGCATTTACTTGGAAGATTGAGAAGCGGAAGGGAACCTCCGCCGGTTTTTGAAGATATGTTTTTTGTGCTGACCCGAAGGCGGGGTTCTTCAAGTTTTTCCAGGGATCTCAATAACCGAGCCGCTTTTTTTTCAATATGTTCGAAAGGTTCTGTCAGCATGCGGAGGGTGGGAATTGCTTTTACCACATGGTCGGGGTCCCGGTAAAGTCTGAGTGTTCGCTCCAGCGCGGCCAGGGTAAGTTTGTCAATGCGGAGCGCTCTTGTCAGGGGGTTTTTCCTGATTTTTTCAATAATCTCTCTTTTCCCGACAATGAGCCCGGCCTGGGGGCCGCCAAGAAGCTTGTCACCGCTGAATGTGACAACGTCTACTCCAGTGCTCACGGATTCCTGAACCGTGGGTTCTTTTGCGAGACCATATTTTGAAAAATCAACAAATGTACCGCTGCCCAGATCTTCCATGACCGGAAGATGATGCTCCGCCCCGATTTCCACCAGTTCTTTCAGCGATACTTCTGCTGTAAATCCCATAACGCTGTAATTGCTGGTATGGACTTTTAAAAGAAGGCCGGTATTCTGTGCCACAGCAGCCTCGTAATCCCTGGCATGGGTTCTGTTGGTGGTTCCCACCTCTCTCAGGATGCCGCCGCTTTTTGCCATTACGTCCGGTATTCTAAAGGAACCTCCGATTTCCACAAGTTCGCCTCTTGAAACAATTACTTCTTTGCCTTTTGCCATGGTTTCAAGGCACAGGAGTACGGCGGCGGCATTGTTGTTTACAGCCATGCCCGCTTCGGCGCCGCTGATTTGGCACAGGAGTTCCTCAATGGCGCTGTACCGGAGTCCTCTTTTGCCTTTTGATATGTCGAACTCAAGGTTGGAATAGGCGGCGGCAATCTCATCAATGCCTGCAACCGCCTCTTTTGCAAGCAGGGACCGCCCCAGGTTTGTATGAATCACAACGCCGGTTCCATTCACCATCCGTCGAAGATTCGGCTGCATGTTTTCTTCAACCTTTTGCCTGACCCGGTCGAGTATGTTTTGGGTCTCGATGGAAATGGGGGCTTCATTTTTAATTATGTGTGCGCGGAGTTCTTCGATTACAAAACGTATGGAGTTCACAAGAACGGATTTCGGGATATCGTTGTATCGGCCATTTTCCTTTGAAAGTTCAAGAATTCGGTCGACACCGGGGAGCTTTCGTAACACATTTTCCTTGTTCTCGATCGGTTCCATTTTAACTGTTTTATACCTTAGACCGCTTGATTTCGCGCAGTGACAGCAGCTTTTCTTTTAACTCATTGAGTTCCTCAATGGCATTTTCATTGGCGCTGATGCTGAAACCTGAATCGGAGAAATCAGCGGAAGCCGCTTTCAGTGTCCGGTAGCATTCACTCCCTTCACAGAACAGGCATACGGCAAGGTCATTTCTGTCCGTATGGGTAAAATCATTATCTTTAACCGGAAAGCTCGGCTGACTGCCCATGGGATCACTTTGCTTCATCTTTAAAAGGTATTCATAGTTTGATCGTTCCGTAACATGGTCCTCATTGTTTGGAAAGAGTTCCCGGATTAAAAAATCAACAGACCAGGTGGATTTGTTCTGTTTGTAGTCGGAGATCCAATCACCGGCATGAGAAGGATTCCGGGTGATATACTGCATTTCAAGCCGAAGTTTCATAAGAGTGATAAGCAAAACAGCGGCATCTCTGGCAAGTCCCTTTGAGATCAGCAGTTCGATTGAGAGCATGCATTCTTTTAACCGGAAGAGGATTTTAAGCGATACAAAATTGGATTGTGTAAGCGGGGTTGAGGATGCCTGTTCACCGGTCGTATTGATCAGGTTTGTGACTTCTGTTCGCATTTTTTGAACAATCAGCCCAAAAGAATAAACAGTCTGGTCCTGTGTGTTTTTCAGGTCTTTCCATTGAACATAGCTATAATCTTCTTCTGATATTGCCATTTTACAATTCCCTGGGATCTGACTTGTATTTTCGTTTCCGAATCCGTATGTTTTTCCGCAACAGAATCTTTATACCATATTATCGAGTATTTGGCATCATTAAACTGCCTGAAACAAGTATTTATTTGATCTGAAACAGGCGGCATTGAATCCTCTTTTTTTACAATAGCATCAAGACCGCTTAAAAAAAAGACTTTATGGCAAATTGAATGTGGGTTATGGTAACATCATAAAAATAATCATGAAAACAGGAAAGCCGCAGGAGGCGATTCACATGAAACCGGCAAAGGACTTTATTATTTTCCCCCTTGATGTGCCATCCCTTGAAAAGGCCCGGCCTCTTGTTGACCTTCTTACCGGCCATGTCGGCATGTTCAAGGTTGGCCTGGAACTGTTTATTAAAGAGGGGCCGGAGGTCATCCGGATGATCAAAGATGCGGGAGATACGGATATTTTTTTAGATCTCAAGCTTCACGATATACCGGAGACGGTTCGAAGGGCAATGGCGGTCGTTGCCGATCTTGATGTCGCTTTTGCTACGGTTCATTGCGGAGAGTCTCAAAAAATGCTTGAGGCCGCAGTGGAGGGATGCAGGGGAAAGCTCGGTGTCCTGGGCGTAACGGTTTTAACCAGTGTAAGCAGTGAAGAAATTCGTTCAGCCGGTTTTCAGGAACAATTTTTCCAAGACATGGAAAGGCTGGTTTTAAAGCGAGCGGCCATGGCCAAAAATGCCGGCTGCAGAGGTGTTGTATGTTCCGGCCATGAGGCAGGAGTCATCAAAAAGGAACTCGGCCGGGAGTTTCTCGCGATAACGCCCGGAATCAGACCGATATGGGAAGCCACCGGCAAGGATGATCAAAAACGTGTTATGACGCCGGCGCAGGCGATACAAAACGGTTCTGATTATCTGGTTATCGGCAGGTCGATCCGGGATGCCGGAGATCCTGTCAAGGCAGCCGAAAAAGTTGTTTTGGAGATCAAGGAAGCATTTTAGAAAGAGATTCGGAAACAGGTGTAATCTTTTCTGTACAGGTGAACATGAAAAAAAAGCTTATTTTTATTGTGGATGACCAGCCCAGTACGAGAAAACTGATTTCCTGCTGGATGGATGATGATTACGAGGTTCGGGAATTCGCAGACGGATTTACTTTTCTTGAAGCCCTGAAAGATGGTCCTGATGCCGTCTGCCTTGATATCATGATGCCCGGAATGGATGGAGTTGAAACCCTGAAGCAGGTTCGAATCAAGGCTCCCGACCTTCCTGTTGTCATGGTAACAGCGGCAGAGTCTCTTGATATCGCAGTGGAGGCCATGAAGCAGGGAGCATATGACTATATAACCAAGCCTATTGATCGGCATCGTCTTTTTGCATCATTAGAAAAGGCGGTTGAAAAACATTCCATGACCAAAGAAATTTACAAGCTTCGAAAGGCGCTGGGGCAGACCTATTCCTTTGATAATATAATCGGCAAAAGTGATTCCATGCAAAAGGTTTACAGAAAGATCGAAAATGTTTTGGAAACAAATATCAACGTATTTATTTCCGGTGAAAGCGGAACCGGAAAGGAGATGGTATCCCGAGCCATACATTTTAAGGGAATTCGAAGGGATGGGCCTTTTGAGGCCGTAAACTGCGGTGGAATACCGGAAAATCTTCAGGAAAGCGAGTTTTTCGGACACGAGAAAGGAGCTTTTACAGGGGCTGTTTCAACCAGAGTCGGAAAAATTGAGAAAACAAAAGGGGGCACTCTATTTCTGGATGAAATTGGCGAGATGTCTCCGTCTCTACAGATTAAACTCCTGAGGTTCTTACAGGATAAAACCTTTGAGCGGGTTGGGGGAAGCTCAAAAAAAACTGCTGATGTACGTATTATATCAGCTACCAATAAGGATTTAGAGGAAGAGGTTAAGGCTGGAAATTTTAGAGAAGATCTTTATTACAGGCTGTTTGTTTATCATATTTCCCTGCCGCCGCTGCGAGAGAGAAAAGAGGATATCATGGCTCTTGCAGATCATTTTTTTGAGAAATATCGGGAAGAAACCGGTAAAGATGTTTCAATGATAGATCCTTCCGTAATGGAAGCCCTTTTGGATTATGACTGGCCCGGAAACGTCCGGGAACTTGAAAATGTGATATATCGATCCGTTGTGGCAGCAGAAGGTGATACATTGATGCTGATGAATCTGCCTGCCGCTATCCGCAGAAATTATGGGGAGAGGACGGGGCGTCAATGTTCGATGCCGGCCTTAACCGGTGATGATGCAGGAGAAGATGTGATTTCCCGGCAAAAAATCATACCCATGAGGGAGCTGGAAAGAAAGGCAATTCAGCATGCACTGCATATCACCCATGGCAATTTGACGCTTGCGGCAAAAAAACTGGGTATCGGGCGCGCAACCTTTTATCGAAAGCTTGAAAAATATAAGATGTGATGCTTTTTACGAAGCCATCAAAAATTAAATTTGATTATGGGGAGACATTTTTCATAATGGCAAATACAAAGAAACCCCATGGCCGGGATGAAGTGGTGACCGCTCTGATTCGGGCAGCAGCGGAGCTTTTTTCAGAAAAAGGCGTTGAAGCGGTTTCGCTTCGCAAAATTGCCGACAGGGCAGGTGTGAATCACGGCCTTATTCACCGCCATTTCGGTTCCAAAGAAGCCCTCCGAAGGCAAACCCAGGAAGCCCTTGCAGCCGGTATCCGGGAAGAAATCGGTGATCCGGATGATTTTTTAAGTAGTGTATTGCGTTCATCAAAAGCAATTCGCAAAAATGACATGTTCTGGCGTGTAATGGCCCGCACTTTTCTTGACGGGAAAGACGAAGGAGAAATTCAGAGTAATTTCCCGTTTGTCAGAAAACTTGTAGACCTGGTGCGCCGGGAGCAGGAAGAAAAATCGATCACTTCCAAAATAGACCCTCGAAATATTGTTGCATCAATCCTTGCCTACGGGCTTGGCATGCTGGTGTTTGAACGGTATATCCTCCCGGCCGTCGGTCTTGACGCCGACCCTCCCCGGGAAGTGCTTGAACGGCTTGACAGCGAGCTTTTTTCTCTTTTTGAGAAATGAGCTATAGATAGAGAGGACAAATGGGATTATACGAAAAATACATCCTGCCGAGGATAACCGAATTTCTTTGCAGCCAGAAACCGGTCATATATCAGCGCAAAAAGATTGTGCCTCTGGCAAAGGGCCGTGTTTTGGAAATCGGCATAGGCTCCGGATTGAATTTACAATTTTACGACTTGTCAAGTGTTGAGTACGTCTGGGGGTTGGACCCGTCTGCTCAGATGCGGAATATGGCTGAAAAACGAGCGATAGATATTCCATTTGAGGTTGAGTTCATAGGTTTGTCCGGTGAAGAGATTCCATTGGAGTCAAAGAGTGCTGATACGGTTTTGGTTACATATACATTGTGTACGATTAAAGATGTACTTCAAGCACTGGGTGAAATGCGCCGAGTCTTAAAGCCGGGAGGCGAGCTGCTTTTCTGCGAGCATGGACTTGCTCCCGATGAAGATGTTCGTCGATGGCAGAATCGAATAAATCCGGTCTGGAAGCGAATGGGAGGGGGATGCCATTTAAACAGGCCTATACCGAATCTCATTGAGCAGGGAGGATTCAAGATTAATAACATCGAAACAATGTACATTCCCGGATGGAAACCGGCAAGTTTTAATTATTGGGGTTCGGCTGTTCAAAAGTAACGTAAACAGATGGCGTGCATTAAATGCCAAAGAGAGAGGAGTGGCTTAAATTATGATGACAAAAGAACAGGCCAGGGAATTCGCTTCAAAATGGCTGCCTGCATGGACCGGCAATAACCCTGAAAAGCTGGCTGATTTTTATTCCGATGATGCGCTGTATCTTGATCCGGCTATTCCCAACGGAGTTAGTGGTAAAGATGAATTGCTATCATATTTTCGTAAATTACTTGCACAGAATCCGGAATGGGTTTGGACACAGATTGAGCCAATTCCTATGGAAGGCGGGTTTTTAAACAAGTGGCTGGCAAAAATACCGGTTGGTTCAGAAACTATTGAATGCATAGGCGTCTGTTTTGTTCAATTTAATGATGACGGATTAATCAGACGCAACGAGGTTTACTTTGATCGCAATGAACTTGTTTCGAAAATTTATAAATATCAAAAGTCAAAGTAGCAGCATATAACCGCACTATTCAGCACATGGACAGCATTATGGCGCTTGAGCTGTTTCCTGATTTTTAATTGCTTTTCCCAAAGGTACATCCACACTTTCCACTGGGGTCGGCGGGAGTTAAACTGCAAAAAAAAGGAAAAAACAGAAAATCAATGGCCCCCTTAAAAAGCAAAATAAAAAAACACAAATTAGCCTTGAGCTTTTTGCTCATCATCGTGCTGTTCATCTCTTTTGGGACTATTACAGAAAGAGGATTGTTAACATTAGGCGATTTCACAAGAATGATCCACAAACATCCGCTTGTTGTCTCAAACGCATCCCTCAATGCAGCTCTTAACATAACGAAAATGCATCGCAGCATGAAAGATGTTGTTTTAGCAAACTCTCCTGATGAGATAGAAGCTACGCTGAATGATGTGACTGAGAATGGGCATAAAGTTTATCAGCAGCTTGATATCGTCCGAGGACAGGTTCTCGGTGAGGAAGGACAGGCCCTTGAGAAACAAACCAGACAGCTTTTTGTAAACTGGAAGCCAATACGAGAAGAGGTTGTTCGACTTCTGAAATCGGGCAATAAAGAAGACGCAATTCTTATAACAAAAGCTAAAGGGGCTGACCATGTAGTAAAACTTGAGACTAAAATGCTGGAATTAACCTCATATGCTAGAAGAAAAGCCGATAGTTTCCTGGTATTGGCTGAAACAAGTCAGTCAAGGCTTGAAAATATCACAGTTGTTTTGACAATAGTCGGTGTTTTGCTGTCCGTAATAATTGCTTTTATTGCGACGTATCTTGTTGTGAAAGCTGAAAAAGGGCTTCAGGATGAAAAAGATAAACTTCAAAAAGCTCTTGATGAGATTAAGACCCTGCGCGGCATTATTCCAATATGCTCCCATTGCAAACAAATAAGAGATGACGAAGGCTTATGGAAACAAATGGAAGAATATATTCATGCACATTCGGAAGCTGAGTTTAGCCATGGTATTTGTCCAAGTTGTATGAGAAAACATTATCCTGAACATTTCGAATCTATTAATCCCGACGAAAAAAACGGGAAATAGCCGAACATCAATCATATGAAGGCTGAATGCAATTCTCCTACACCGCCTTAAAACCATTTAAGCAGCCAATTAGGATTTCAAGAAGCATGCCTTGTACTTTGTACTATTTGGCGCTGCGGTAAACAGTTATGGTTGTGCTGGTCTGGTTTCCTGCTGCATCGGCTGCAGTTACCGTGATAATGTTTACCCTGGGTTTTATTTTTATCTTTGATACTTCCCAGTTTTCAGTTCCGGAAGCAGTCCCGCTGTATCCTCTCGAACTATTCCAGGTCACTTTTGTTACGGCAACGTTATCAGAGGCATAGCCGGATAGTTTAACAGAGCGACTTTTTATTTTATAATAAGTGCCGGAGGTGGGCACTTCTATTGCAATTTCCGGTGGTGTGGAGTCATTTTCCCCGGAGATCGGTTTGACGCCGACAATACAAGAGGCGGTGCTTTTTAGACCCTCGTGGTCTGTAACAGTCAGCTCAAATGTCAGAAAATCCATATCCGTAAGAGCCTCGGGTGCTGAAAATTCAGTTATAGCAGCCCCTGGATCTGAGAAGGTAACAGGTGTCCCGCTTAATTGGGTCCATTGGTAAGAGAAGATACCATCATCAGGGTCTGTGGAGTTCCCGCCATTTAGTATAACCGTATCATCTTCTTCAACCTCCTGATCCGAACCGGCATCTGCAACCGGAGGTTCATTCAGCATGAGGATATTGACGATACAGACGTCCTGAGCCTGCAGACCGTTGTTGTCGGTTACAGTCAGCTGAAACCGCAAGGATTCTCCATCCACG